>WFQP01000032.1 GCA_015487015.1 Thiomicrorhabdus sp. | reverse complement strand
ATTTTCTAATGGAGCCTTAATTCGCCGTGTAAGGTTACCAGATAGTTTTATTGCTAAAGCTAATAATATGCTCTCTGAGATTAAACAAGCAGGGCAGAAAGCAATCGAGTCTCAAAAACAGGCATTAAAAGTAAAAAAACAGTATATGAATAAGATTTGTAAAAAATCAGTATCTGTTGATTTTATCGATAATGAAGAGTACAAAAAAATATGTAATGAAAGCGAATACTACGCAACCCTAAAAGAGAAAATGGATGAAAAACTTTCTCAGCTAAATCAGCTCAAGCAGCAAAAGCTGCAGCAATTAAATCAGCAGAAGTTAGCAAATGCCGCGCAGCGCCAGGCAGACGCAGCAGCTAAAGCAGCCTCGGCTGCCGAGTATGCAAATATTACACAGTCATGGCAAAATCTTAATAATAATATACAAATGCAGCAACTTAATAACAATCTCATGTTTATGAGAATGGGGTACTAATGGCATGCCTAAAAAGAAATAGGGGCTGTCCTAGATAATTTTAGTTATCTAGGACGGCCCCTTCTGTTTTTATCATTGTACATAGCGGAGATAAACGCTTATTCCAAAAACATTCTTCCTTAATTATGTTAAGTCAAGATTTGACCCTTGGTTTTACTGGTTTTTTAAATTGACGAAGTGCGGGCTGTGAGTTCTATCATTCGCCAGCCATCACCGCTAGGCTTGGGTCGTTAGATACCTGTTAACAGTAAGTCTATAGCACCTAAAATATCATATCTATAATGTTCAAGGGAGGTTACTTTATTCTTTAAAGCAGAGGAAGGTACTGATGTCATTTGATGTGTTAGTAACACAAATATACCTTCTTCAATTTCGATGGTAGGGCATAGTTTTTTTGCATTTAAGTTGTTCAGTGTTTCTTGTGGGGAGAGAGGAATGACCAGCCTGGAATTCAAGTCTTTCAAAAGGTCGCTTTGAACATCAATAAAATATGGGTAGGCTTTTTTTGAGTTTTTATTTTCATTTTTGTAAAGCGTAAATTGTGGCATCATAATTCCCTATAGGAATCGGAAAACAGCCCGTTATTTTCAACAAGTTCATTTAGCGAAATGATAGCTTTTTTATTTTCTTTTAGCCATTCTTCACGTGCTGAGAGACGAACTTGAGCTTCAAGTGCTGACTCTAAGGTGGCGGATAAGTTAATTTTTAAAGCTCTAGCTTTTGTAAGCAAATCGCTGTTAATACTTAGGTTTGTTGGTTTTTTAGGGGCGCTATGATTATAAATATGATGCATGTGAATAACCTCGAATGTTATGCGTATAGTTAATGCGTATTTGAATATAGCATAAGCATCTAACAATTGCATTCAGATGACCGTAATAAGCATCATTTTTTGCTAAAGAAAAAAACATAAAATTCATGAAATACGGTAAAGGGGGCGGTATCCTTAAAATAGGAAGCGTACAACTTCCTTAGTGAAATTAATGGTTTATCAGTATTGATCTTGCTCCAGAGAAGGAGCTATGTAGCAAAAAATCTTCAATCTCAAAATATTTCCCCCCCCCTATCTGTTCTTATTCAATTAAATCAATTAGTTCTGCTGAAAACTTCTCTTTTAAGTGGTGGTCTTTGATCGCTTTATTGTGTGTGTCGCTAATGATAAAGGTGTCTTCTGCTTTTTCACCTACGGTGTGAATTTTGGCATCGTGCAGGCGTATGTTGCAGCGTTTGAGTGCATGGCCTATTTTAGAGAGTAGCCCTGGAATATCTTTAGTGGTGATGTGCAGTTCTGTTCGGTGTTCATTGAGCGTGTTAAATATAAGATCAGTTGGGGTTTCAAAGCAGCGAATTCGACGTGTTTGAGTGGTTCCATGCTGGGTTTTTTGGTGGGTTTCGGGCTGTGTGAGTTGGGTTTGAATTTTTTGAATGACTTCTGGGTGGCGCTCTTTGGCAATGAACGACATGGTTTTACGGTCAAGAATGTACATAATAACCAGCGTCATTTGGTCTGTGGTACTAAAAATACGCGCTTCTACAACGGTTAAGTTGAGAAGGTCGAGTGCATGAGTGATGTGGGCAAACAAAAAATCTCTGTCTTGCATGTAGATCATCAGCTCGGTGGCACCGAGGTGTTTTTGTCGTTGTAAAAAGATATGGGTTTGATTGGGGTTTATGTTGTAAAGCAGTTGAGTCACGCGCGCGACATCTGGCGCACTTTGGCGACTGAAAAATTCACTTTGCGATACACTGCTCCAAAAGGGTTTGTATTGGGTGGGCAAAACGCCTTGCTTGGAGAGTAACTCTCGGGCTTTTTCTTGGGTGGCGAGTGCTTTTTTCTTTCGGTTTTGAGGTATCTGTTTAGCTTGAGAAAGTACGTTAGATGTTTCGTTGTAAAGGGTTAAAAATAAAGAGTTTTTCCAGTCATTCCAAACGGCATCTGAGGTGGAGCATACGTCTGCTACGGTGAGTAGGTAGAGGTAGTTTAGGTGTTCTTGGTCAACTACGAGAGAGGCAAACTCATTAATGATGAGTGGGTCACTGAGGTCTTTGCGTTGTGCGGTACCTGAAAACTTGAGGTGGTTACGAACCAGCCAGCAAATCATGTTGCTGTCTTTCTCTGATAGGTTGTGTTCTTTGGAGAATTCGAGGGCTTCTTGTGCACCGAGTATCTCATGTTTTCCCCCCCGTCCTTTGGCGATGTCATGGAATAATCCTGCTAAAAAAAGAATCTCGGGTTTACTCAGTTCAACGGCGATTTGGTGTGCGGTTGGAAACTCGTAGGTAAACTCATCTATAAAAAATCTTCGTAGGTTTCTAATAACTAAAATTGTATGTTCATCAACAGTATAGGCGTGAAAGATGTTAAATTGCATTAAGCCAGATATTTTTTGAAAAGCGGGAAGGTAGGCACCTAAAATACCATAGCCGTGCATTCGCTTTACGGCGGCATTTACTCCGTTGGGTTGGCGAAAAATTTCAATAAAGAGTGCTTTGTTAATTGGGTCTTTTCGGAAGTCTTCATCAATCAAGTAGAGGTGGTCTCGAATGGCTCGAATGGTGTTGGAGCGTAACCCTGTGATATTGGGTAGGGTCTCTAAAATAATAAACACTTCAAGCAGGGTGGTGGGGTGCTGTTTGAAAATGGCGGGGTTTTTTATATCGAGCTGTTGGTTGACGAGATTGAAGCGTTGGTTAATTACGTCGGTTGTTTTATTGTCATCAAAGAGGGTCTCTCTAAAGTGTTGTAGCAGTATTTCGTTGAGTTTGACGGTGCTGTGTACATTGCGATAGTAACTGCTCATGAATTGTTCAACGGCCATTTTTTCGGTAGTATCTGCGTAGCCAAAAGATTCTGCAATGGACTGTTGCAGGTCAAACTGAAGGCGGTCTTCTCGTCGCCTTTTTAGGTGCTGTAAGGCAAATCGAATACGGTTTAGGTGCTTGTAGGCGGCTTCTATTTCAACGTATTCTTCGGTGCTTAAAAAGTTGCGTTGCACCAGCTCATTAATGGATGAGGCGTTAAAGTGTCGCTTGGCCACCCAGTAAATGGTTTGAATATCTCGTAGCCCCCCTGGGCTCTCTTTGATATTGGGTTCGAGTTGGTAGACAGTATCGTTAAATTTTTGGTGGCGATTTTCTTGTTCGGTCAGCTTGGCTTGAAAGAAGGCTTTACTGGGCCAAAAATCTTTGTGATTCCAAATGGATTGCAGTTGTTCAAACAGTGCGTAATCACCAGTGATCCATCGTGACTCTAAAATATTGGTGGCGGTGGTCACATCTTCAAGCCCTGCATTAAGGCAGTCGTCAATGGTTCGGATTGTGGAGCCAACATCAAAGCCCAGATCCCAAAGAAGGGTGATGAATTCACTTAAAGGGGTTTGGTACTCTTTAATTTGTTCGCACAGGATAAGAAGGTCAATGTCGGAGTAGGGATGCAGTTCTCCACGACCGTAGCCACCGACGGCAACAAGAGAGGCGACATCTGAAGGGATGTAGCTTGCCCAAATGGTTTTTAGGAGTTGGTCGATAAAACTGGAGCGTTCTTTTATTAAGTTAGCAACGGCAGCACCGTTTTCATATTGCTCAAATTGCTGCTCCAGAAACTCTTTTAGAACCAAACGCCCTGATTTTAATGTTTCAAGATAAGGTATTGTTTCGCTATTAAGCGCTTGAATAAATGAGGTCGTATTGGTTTTTGAGAGGGTCATGGGGTCTATGGCTCTTTAAGTTAGGTATTAGCGGGCCGGTAGAACCGGTTGCTCGTCGGTTCTTAAGGTAAATATTTCAAACCCTGTTTCTGTTACGGTTAGGGTGTGTTCCCATTGAGCAGATAATTTACGGTCCTTGGTTACAACGGTCCAGTTATCGGCGAGTAGTTTCACGTCGGCTTTACCTAGGTTGATCATGGGTTCAATGGTGAATACCATACCAGGTTTTAAAATGATCTCTTTTAGTTCGGGTTGGGCATAGTGTAGAACTTGTGGCGCTTCGTGAAAATCGGCACCAATTCCATGACCACAATACTCTTTAACGACGGTGAAGTTATTTTTTTCAGCATGTGTTTGAATGGCTAGGGCAATATCGTAAAGGGTAGCATCAGGTTTTACCTGTTGAATACCTAGCCATAGGCACTCATGCGCTACTTTATTTAAGCGACTGGCAAAGGGTTTGACGGTTCCAATTTCAAACATGCGACTGGTGTCTCCATGATAGCCCTCTTTAATAACGGTCACATCAATGTTGACGATATCTCCGTTCTTTAATTTTTTTTGGTCATCGGGAATGCCGTGGCAGACTACTTGATTAATAGAGATGCAGCTTGATGCGGGAAAGCCGTGGTAGTTTAGAGTAGCAGGAATGGTGTGCTGCTCATTAACCATGTAGTGGTGCATAATTTGATTTAAGTGACCAGTTGTTACACCTGCGACGACATGGGGTTGAATCATCTCTAGGACGTCAGCGGCTAGTTTTCCAGCTACGCGCATTTTTTGTATTTCATCTTCTGTTTTGATCTTGATTGACATGTTTTTAGGTTCTTTTTGTAAGAAATTAGGGCTTAATTTGTAATTGTAATTGTGAATATGGCTTGGGTGTGGTATAAATGCCGCGCCTTTCTGTTTGAGAGGAATTTTAACAAAAAATCCGCACGTTTATCGACACATAAAACGGGGTGCTGAAAAGAGAGGGGGGGTAAAAAGTTACCTGCTCTTACTTTTTGGTTCGTTTTATGGGGTAAACGGAGGCTTAACCCCAAAACTTGGAGAAATATCATGGCAAAAGTTACCATGCGTGAAATGCTAGAAGCCGGTGTACATTTTGGACACCAAACCCGTTATTGGAACCCTAAGATGGCTGAGTACATCTTTGGCGCTCGTAATAAGATTCATATCATCAACTTAGAAAAAACTCTTCCAATGTTTAATGATGCATTAAACATGGTTGGCGGCATTGCTGCGAACAAAGGTAAGGTTCTTTTTGTAGGAACTAAAAAGGCGGCACGTGAGCTGGTTGCCCAAGAAGCTAAGCGTTGTGGTATGCCTTATGTTGATTACCGTTGGTTAGGTGGTATGTTGACAAACTTCAAAACAATCAAACAGTCTATTAAGCGTTTGAAAGAACTTGAAGCGATGGAAAAAGACGGAACGTTTGAAAAAATCACAAAAAGAGAAGCGTTAACACGTACTCGTGAGAAAACAAAATTAGAGCTATCTTTGGGCGGTATTAAAGATATGCGTGCTATGCCTGATGCGATTTTCATTATTGATACTGGAAATGAAAAAATTGCCATCCAAGAAGCTAAAAATCTTGGTATTCCAGTTATTGGTGTTGTCGATACAAATAACGATCCTCGTGGTATCGATTATGTTATTCCTGGTAACGATGATGCGATTCGTGCGATTACTTTGTATCTTTCTTCTGTTGCCGATGCGGTGCTAGAAGGAAAAGCAACGATTACAAACGGTGTTGAAGGTGATGATTTTGTAGAAGCAGAAGAAAAAGCTTCTAAATAATGGATCAAAAACCTGCCTTGAGTTTTTAAAGGGCAGGTTGTCTTTACTCAGAGTGTAGAAAAAAGGAATAAAAAAATGGCTATTACAGCTTCTATGGTTAAAGAACTGCGCCAAGCAACGGGCGCAGGGATGATGGATTGTAAAAAAGCACTGTCTGAAACCGACGGTGATATGGATGCAGCCATTGAGTTTCTTCGTAAGAAAGGCATGGCGGGCGCAGATAAAAAAGCGGGTCGTGTTGCAGCAGAAGGCGTGATTGCCATTGCTGTTTCTGATGATAAAAAATCAGGAATTATTGCTGAAGTAAACTGTGAAACAGATTTTGTTGCGAAAGGCGATGAGTTTAAAGAGTTTGCAAATGAAATTGCTGCGCTTGCATTAGCTGCCGATACGACGGATGTTGAAGCGATTATGGCGTTAACAATGGCTTCTGGTAAAACAGTAGATATTACTCGTCGTGAAATGATTGCACGTATCGGTGAGAACATGGCACTGCGTTTTGCTCAAAAGATTGAGTCTGCTGGACTGATTGGTCAGTATCAACACGGTGAGAAAATTGGTGTTGTTGTGGCGCTTGATGGTGGTGATGATGCTTTGGCTCGTGACATTGCTATGCATATTGCTGCGGTGAATCCTTCTGCGATTACAGCAGATGAAGTTGATCAAGATATGCTGGCTAAGGAGCGTAAGTTCCAAATTGAGCAAGCACAAGAGAGTGGCAAGCCTGCTGAAATCATTGAGAAGATGATTGATGGCCGTATGCGTAAGTATTTGCAAGAAATTACGTTGGTAGGTCAGGCGTTTGTTAAAAATCCAGATGTTACCATTGAAAAACTTTTGAAAGAGAACGGTGCAACCGTTACAGCTTTCATTCGTTTAGAAGTGGGTGCTGGAATTGAAATTGAAGAAACTGACTTTGCAGAAGAAGTAGCGTTAGCGGCTAAAGCTGTCACAGGTTAATTTTTTGGTTGATTGAGCCATAGCTCTGTTTTACTTGTTGTAAAGTAAAGCGGCTATGGCTTTTTTGTATGTAAAATATTTTGCAATAAGTCTCTGTTGTTACATAGAGGTTATTGCAAAATATTTTTTAGAGCTCTCTTAACTGATTATTAGGGGTGCTCTTTAGTTAATGGTGTAACGTAAGGAAGCGCAAAGATGGCTCTTAAGTATAAACGTATATTGTTAAAATTCAGTGGCGAAGCGTTAATGGGACCGGGTGATTTTGGTTTGGATGCTGAAACATTGAAGTCGGTTGTTTCTCAAGTTAAAGATTTGCGTGACTTGGGTGTGGAAGTGGCGATTGTTGTTGGGGGGGGGAATATCTTCCGTGGGGCTCAAATTCAGGGTTCAGGTATCCAAAGAACAACAGGCGATCATATGGGGATGATGGCAACGGTTATGAATGCGTTAGCCCTTCGTGATGTGATTGAAAGCATGGGGATGACGTCTCAAGTTTTGTCTGCAATGCCTATTGATGGTATTTCAGATGGCTTCTCTGCCAATAGTGCAAAAAAGCAGTTATCAAACGGTGATGTTTTGATTTTTGCTGCGGGAACGGGAAGTCCTTTTTTTACCACCGATACTGCGGCTGCATTACGAGGCATTGAAGTAGATGCTGAAATCGTTTTAAAAGCTACGAAGGTGGATGGTATTTATACTGCTGACCCCATGAAAGATTCGAGTGCAACACGTTACACGTTTTTGACGTATGATGATGTGATCCAAAAAAACTTACAAGTAATGGATATGACAGCCTTTGTGTTGTGTCGTGACCATAAAATGCCAATTCGTGTTTTTGATATGTTTAAAAGCGATGCGGTGATTCGAATTGTGAAAGGTGAAAATGAGGGCACATTAGTGTCTGTAGGAGAGTAAAGATGTTAGATGAAATTCGTGAAGATGCTAAAGCAAGAATGCAGAAGTCGTTTGAAAATTTAGAAGTGAACTTTGCTAAAATTCGAACAGGACGAGCGCATCCCAGTATTTTGGATTCAATTACTGTAGATTATTATGGTTCGCAAGTGCCTATTAGTCAGGTGGCTAATATTAATTTGGAAGACTCTCGTACTTTGACGGTTCAGCCATGGGAGCAACCAATGGTTGCGGTGGTTGAAAAGGCTATCATGATCTCTGATTTGGGGATTAACCCTGTGACTGTTGGTAATTTAATGCGTATTCCAATGCCGCCTTTGACTGAAGAGCGCCGTCGTGACTTTATTAAGGTTGCAAAGAGTGAAGCTGAGAACGCGCGCGTTGCTATTCGAAACATTCGACGAGATGCAAACAGTGATGTGAAGGCATTATTGAAAGAGAAAGAGATTACTGAAGATGAGGCGCGTCAGTCGGATGATCAAATTCAGAAGTTAACGGATGAAGCTATTAAAAAAGTCGAGTCAGCATTAGCGGATAAAGAAGCGAGCTTAATGGATATTTAAGGAAGCGCTGAGTAATCATGTAGAGTGACTTTTAAGTTTAGGTCGCTATTTGGGGGTAATTACGGCATAATTGATCATTAAGGGCTTTTTTGAAGCTTCCTTAAGGAAGCGTGTTTTATTAGTTATCCCAAGTAAAACGGTTCAAGTAAATTTGAGTTTTTTTCAAATTTATTTTGAACCGTTTTGCGTTGTACTTTATCGAGGTTTATTTTGTCCCAAGAAACTCAACAAGACTGCCAGCCACAGCATATTGCCATTATTATGGATGGCAATGGCCGTTGGGCTAAAAAACGTTTTTTACCAAGGTTTGTTGGCCATCAAAAAGGTCTTAAATCTGTTAAACGTTTGGTGGCTCATTGCTCCTCTCTGGGGATTAAAGCACTCACTCTTTTTGCATTCAGTACCGAAAATTGGCGCCGTCCTCCTGATGAAGTCAATAAGTTAATGGGACTCTTTTTAAAGGCGTTGCAGAAAGAGGTCTCTAAGCTAAATGAGAACAATGTTCGCCTGATTATTGTAGGGGATCGCTCAGGCTTTAATGATGAAATTCAGGAGCACATTGCGATTGCAGAGTCGATGACGCGGGATAACACAGGATTGGTGTTATCTATTGCCGCCAATTATGGCGGTCGTTGGGATATTGTTGAGGCGGTTAAAAAATGGCAGTTAGCACATCCAGAACGCTCTATTTCAGAGTTGAATGAACAAGCATTAAGCCCGTATATTGCCTTGAGCGAGTTGCCTGAAGTGGATCTTTTGATTCGTACCGGTGGTGAGCAACGCATCAGTAATTTTTTGATTTGGCAGATGGCCTATGCTGAATTTTATTTTACAGAAGATTTATGGCCCGATTTTGATGAAAAGAGCCTCGATAAAGCCATTGCATCGTTTACACAGCGTGAGCGTCGTTTTGGTAAAACCAGTGAACAGGTAGCTAAGTAATGTTAAAACAACGAGTGATAACGGCGGTTGTTTTAGCTGTGTTGGCAGGGCTGTTGCTGTTTAAGTCTTCCGATGGCATTTGGCAGGGTGTTATTTTATTTATTGCGGCGGTAATGGCTTGGGAGTGGGCTGGGTTTGCGCGCTTAAAGGCTCTTTGGCAAAAAGCAAGCTTTACGCTACTGGTGGCCATTATGGTGTGGCTGGGTGTGATGTGGTTGCCTATTCAAGCTATTTTAGCGTTAACATTGATTGAATGTTTATTGGTTGTGTTTGTTGTCTTGCGCTACCAGAAAAGCGAGGGTAAACAAGGGATTAAGTCGACCTTTTTTATCTTACTGTCAGGCGCTTTGGTAGTGGTATTGTTTTCGGTAGCACTGTCGCAGTTTAGAAGTGAATTTTCGCCATGGGTCATTTTATTGAGTTTACTGGTTATTTGGGCGGTTGATACGGGAGCTTACTTTAGTGGTCGACGCTTTGGAAAGACGAAGTTAGCGCAACATGTTAGTCCAGGGAAAACATGGGAAGGTGTTTGGGGAGGCGTAGCGCTTGCTTTTGCTATCAGTGTGTTAAGTGTTCTTTGGTTATCGATTGAGTTGCATCTTTCTATTTGGGCTTTTGCCTTTTTGTTAGCTTTTATTGCCCTATTTTCAGTGTTGGGTGATCTCTTTGAAAGTGTCTTGAAGCGTCAAGCGGGACTAAAAGACAGTGGTCATATTTTGCCTGGGCATGGTGGTTTGCTTGATCGTGGTGATAGCTTGTTGATTGCGGTGCCCATGATGTACCTATTGTGGCACTTTGGAAGTCTGTCTTAAGTGTCTGTATTATGGTCTGTTTTAGGGTTTATTGTAGTCATGGGCTTGGTGGTTACTATTCATGAATGGGGCCACTATCAAGTTGCGCGTTGGTTTAACGTTAAGGTTAAAACGTTTTCGATTGGTTTTGGCAAAAGCATTTATGAAAGACAGGGAAAAGAGACGACATTCAAAGTTGGGATGATTCCTTTAGGGGGGTATGTTCGCTTTTTGGATGAGGCGGAAGGTCCTGTTGCAGAAGAGGAGCTTGATAGAGCTTTTAATCGTCAAAGTGTGTATAAGCGTTTTGCTGTGGTGGCTGCGGGTCCACTTATTAATTTGATTTTTGCATGGTTGGTTTTTTCAGCTATGTATATGGTGGGCGTTTCAGGTTTTAAGCCCGTTTTTAATGAGGTAACGCCAGCGTCTCCGATAGAACGTTCCCTTTCTGATAGCTTCTTTAGGGATAAGGCTGAATGGGTGGTCACTCAAGTAGATGGTGAGGGTACGACTAGTTGGAGAACGGTACACCAAGCGCTGTTAAAAGCGAGAGTACATCATCAAAGCCATGTTGATTTTGTGGTTGAAAAGATGGACTCAAGTGAGCAATTGATTTTAGAAAGTGTACCGATTGGTGAGTTGGATTTAAACCAGCCTGAGCAAAACTGGTTACAATTGCTTGGCTTTAAGCCTTTTAATTTTGCACTTCCCCCTGTTCTTGGAACCGTGTTAGCGGATGGGCCTGCTCAAAAATCTGGGTTAATGGTTCAAGATGAAATTATTGCGATTAATGGTGTTGTGACTCAACACTGGCGTGATTTAGTCGAAAAAATTCAAGCGGCTCCAAATCAAACTGTTGAGGTGAGTTACTTAAGAGAGGGTGTGTTGTATACAACGATGGTCTCTTTAGGGCAGAAAAAACTGGATTCTGATCAAGTAGTCGGGCAAATGGGAATTGGTGTATATGTATCTCCTGAACGGTTAGCGCCTTATACCGTTGTCAATCAGTATGGTGTTATGGGTGCTATTGAGCAAGGTTATCAACGCAGTATTGATCTATTTCAAATGAGTTTGGTGATGTTACAGCGTATGTTTTTTGGCGATGTAAGTTTACAGCACTTATCTGGGCCAATTAGTATTGCTCAGTTTTCAGGGCAGGCGATGCAGTCTGGCTGGGTGACCTTTCTAGGTTTGTTAGGGTTGATTAGTTTGAGTATTGGTCTGTTAAACTTATTGCCTATTCCTATCTTAGACGGAGGGCATTTGGTATATTATTTGGTCGAAATGGTCAAAGGCTCCCCAGTCAGTACTCAGGTAATGGAAGTCGGTCAGCGGATCGGTATTGTTTTAATTATAGGGTTGACGTTTATTGCTCTATTTAATGATGTTTTAAGAATCTCTAATGGTTAATATGAAGCAAGTAAAGTTTGAAAAGTCGTTGGTATCAGGTGTGGTGTCATGTTTGTTACTCTTGCCAAGTTTTGCGCAAGCATTTATGGTAAAAAACATTGAAGTGGAAGGGGCAAATAAAATTGATTTTGCAACCATTAGCACTTATCTGCCTATTTCTGAAGGTGCCTTTTTAGATAAAGCATTGTCTCAAAAAAGTATACAAAGTTTGTATAAAACAGGCTTTTTTAAAGATGTCTCTTTATATCAAAGAGGGTCGAATACACTGGTGGTTAAGGTGGTGGAACGCCCCTCTATCTCAGAGGTGACTATTGAAGGCAATAAGCTGATTGATAGCGATACTTTAAATGATGCATTGGATTCACTGGGGTTAAAGAAGGGTCGGATTTACAATCATCTTGAATTAGAACGAGTGGTGGTTGATCTGAGCCGTCGTTATCAAAATCAAGGATATTACGCGGCAAAAATTGATATTACCAGTGATGTACTGCCTCGTAATCGTGTGGCATTAAAGGTCACTATTGTAGAGGGCGAACCTGCCACGATAGGGCGCATTACCTTGGTAGGTAATGAGGTGTATTCAGATCAGCGTTTAAAATCTCTATTGCAGATGTCTGTTGGGGATGCGTACTCTAAAATGGCACTTCAAGGCGATATTGAAACACTCAAATCGTATTATATGGATTTAGGATTCGCTAAATTTCAAGTGTCCTCCTTTCAAGTCAGTTTGTCGACGGACAAAACGCGTGTCTTTACAACCATTAACCTCGACGAAGGTGAACAGTATACGATTTCTAATATTCAATTTATTGGTGAAACCATTTTGGACAACCCAACATTGAAGAAGTTAATGAAATTTGATAAAGGCGATGTTTTTTCACGCTCAAAAGTAGTGTCAGCGGTTAATCGTATTCGAGACCGATTAAGTGAAGAAGGTTATGCGTTTGCAGAGGTTAAACCAGCAACGGCATTGGATGAACAAAATAGAACCATTGCGTTAAATTTTCATGTTGAGCCAAAAAATAGAGTATATATTCGCCGTATTCAGATTGAAGGAAATACACGGACCCGTGATTATGTCATTCGAAGAGAGATGCGACAACTAGAAAGTTCCCCTTATTCATTGAAGTTAGTGCGTCAATCCACCTCGCGCTTGACACGTCTTGGCTTTTTTAAAACAGCGGATATTCAAACTAAACGAGTGAGTGCTGATCAGGTTGATTTAGTGGTTAAGGTTGAAGAGCAGTCCACGGGATCCTTCAGTGCTGGAGTTGGGTATTCACAGTTGGACGGGGTGAGTTTCAATATAGGGGTTTCAGAGCGTAACTTTATTGGCAGTGGTAATAAATTAGATTTTAAAGTTGCAACAAGTGCTTCTCGAAAAACGGCTGATATTGGGTTAACAAACCCGTATTTTACGGATGATGGCGTGAGCTTGGGTGCAGGGTTTTATTTAAGTGAAATTGATGCGGCTCAACTTCAGGTTGCGGATTTTACCACCAATAATTTTGGATTTCGTACTTCGCTAGGTTATCCACTAAGTGAAAATGATCGGTTAACGTATGGTATTAAGTTAGATTCTCAAGAGTTGGTTTGTTCTGATACTTTTCTGGTGTGTAATGACTATGTGGCTGAATTTGGTAGAAACTCTTCAGCTGCGATCTTTAGCATGGCTTGGAGTCATAACTCAACCAACTCATTTTATTTTCCATCAAAAGGGCATAAAACCCGTCTTTCGATGGAGTCAGTTATACCAGGAACCTCTGATGAATCGTACTATAAATTGTATGTGGATGAAGCATTGTACCTCCCGTTGTCAGAAAACTTAACGTTTCAGTTAAAGGGTAATGTGGCATATGGTGGGGCATTTGGTAATTTAGAGACCCTGCCGTTTTATCGAAATTTTTATGCAGGTGGAATCGGTTCTGTTAGAGGGTTTGAACCTAACTCTTTAGGGGAAAATTATGTAGAGAGTATTGATGGTACAACGCGTCCAGTGGGGGGAGCGGTTAAGATTGCAACCACCGCTGCGATTGTACTTCCAATTCCATTTATTGAAGATTCCAGTAATATGCGAATGAGTTTGTTTTTTGATGCTGGAAATGTATTTTCAGATTTAGATACCGTTGATATGGGAGAGTTAAGGTCTTCGGTAGGTGTTGGGGTTTCTTGGATTACTCCAGTAGGCCCTCTCTCCTTTAGTCTTTCTCGACCGATAGGTTATGATTCAACGAATGAGTTGCAGTCATTTCAGTTTGTTTTGGGAACAGGATTTTAACTTAGGGTTAGATATATCTCTATAAAGTCTCAGGGACTTATTTAGAGGTTCTTATACCAGTCACTGTTTTTTAGGGTACAATTCTGAAAAGTTGTTTTTATTATGAAAAAATGGAAAAAATTGATGCAAAAATTTCTTAAGGCCTGTTTGTTATCTGTTGCAGTGATCTCATTAGCAACCAATGCTTGGGCTGAAACGCCTGTTAAATTAGGCGTGGTGAATGTCGCACTTCTTTTAGAGCAGGCGCCACAAGCAAAGACAGCGGATGCACGATTAAAAAAGGAGTTTGAGCCTCAGCAAGTTGAATTGAAAGGGCTCGCGGGTAAGTTAGAGCAAAAACAGTCTGAATATCAAAAAAATAAAGCGGTCATGAGTGACTCTCAAAGAGTGACAAAAGAGCGTGAAATTACGATGTTAACACGAGAAATTCAACGTAGACGTAATGATGTTCAGGAGCTACTTAATTTACGCCGTAATGAAGAGCTTGCAACGTTACAAAATATTGTTAATGATGCTATTAAAGCCATTGGCGAGCAACAATCTTTTGACCTGATTTTATATGAAGGTATTGCTTATACCAATAACCGCATTGATGTGACCAATGATGTTTTATCACACCTGAAAACGGTGAGTAAAAAACAGCGCTCTGAGTTTAATAAATAATAACGTTAGGTTTGTTTTGTGAAATTACGAGATATTGTAAGTCAACTGCAACAACTCGGTGTTAAGGTTGACTTAATTGGTTCGGGAGAGGGTGACATTCAGAGCGTTTCAGGTCTGAATGAGTCGAATGAAACAAGTATTTCTTTCTTTAAAGATAAGAAGTACCTTTCAAGCCTTGAAAAAACGAGCGCGGGTGCTGTTATTTTGGACTCGGCTTATCAAGCCTCTTGTCATGTTCCAATGATCGTGGTTCAAAATCCATACTATGTCTATGCACTGGTTGCACAGTTACTGAATCCTGTAAAAAATACATATAACCGCCACCCTGATGCCAGTATTAATGAATCTGCTCAGTTGGCTGAAAAAGTGGGTGTCATGGCTCAAGCGGTTATTCAGTCTGATGTGATCATTAACACGGGTTCGGTGATTGGTTCTGGTGCCATTATTGAAGAGGGTGTTTCTATTGGGAAAAACTGTCGAATCTTATCAAATGTTGTGATCAGTCATCATTGTGTAATTGGCGATAATGTGACAATTGAAGCGGGTGCGGTCATTGGAGGGGATGGTTTTGGCTGGGCGAATCATGAGGGTACTTGGGTTAAAATCCCTCAAGTAGGTCGAGTGGTTATTGGAAACAATGTGTCGATTGGAAATAATGTATGCATTGATCGTGGTGCGATTGATGATACGATCATTGAAGATAATTGCATTATCGATAATATGGTGCATATTGCACATAATGTCAAAATTGGTGAAGGATCAGCCATTGCTGGCCAAACAGGGTTTGCTGGCAGTACAACCTTAGGAAAAAATTGTACAGTTGCGGGTCAAGTGGGTTTTTCTGGTCATCTTTCCGTTACAGATAATACGCATTTGTTAGCCAAGTCGGGGGTTACACACTCGATTAATGAACCTGGGGTTTATTCAGGATTTCCTGCGATTCCTGTCTCGGAATGGCAAAAAAATAGTGTGAGAGCACGCAACTTAGATAAAATGGCTAAAAAAGTTAAGGCATTACAAAAACAAATAGATGAGTTAGTGGATAAAAACTAAGCGCCCTTTGTACAAAAGGGCTATCAAGCTATTTTATAATTTACGATTGGATGAATACTGCATGATGGAAGTAAAAGATATTTTTGACTATTTGCCGCACCGCTACCCCTTTTTATTGGTAGATAGAGTCACGGAATTTGAGTCGGGTGTTATGTTAAAAGGTTATAAAAATATTACATTCAATGAACCACAGTTTACAGGTCATTTTCCAAATCATCCGATTATGCCGGGAGTTATGATTCTTGAGGGCATGGCGCAGTGCACGGGGATTCTTGCATTTCGCAGTCAAGGTGTTAAGCCAGATGGCAGTACGATGTATTATTTAGCAGCGGTTGATAACTGTCGTTTTAGACAGCCTGCAGTACCGGGTGATCGTTTGGATTTTGAAGTGGTTACCTTGGGAAACAAGCGTGGTATCTGGAAGTTTAAGTGCACAACAAAAATTGATGGAAAATTAATTGCATCAGCAGATATTTTGTGTGCAGAAAGAAAGGTATAGAGCCTTGATTCATTCAACAGCGGTTATTGATCCCAGTGCAAAAATTGCTCCCGATGTAAAAATTGGGGCCTTTTGTGTCATTGGTGCAGAGGTAAGTATTGGTTCTGGTTCCGTATTGGAGGCGCATGTTGTTATTCAAGGCCCTACGGAAATTGGCATTAATAACCATTTTTTTCCTTTTGGTTCCATTGGTGCCGCTCCCCAAGATAAAAAATATAACAATGAACCAACGCAGTTGGTGATTGGTGATAATAATACCTTTCGAGAGAATGTGACGATTAATCGTGGCACAACGCAAGATTTAGGAAAGACAGTTATTGGTGATGATAACTGGGTGATGGCGGGTGTACACATTGCGCACGATTGTGTGATTGGTCATCACTGTATTTTGGCCAATGCCACGGCGTTAGCGGGACACGTTACGGTACATGATTGGGCGATACTGGGGGGCTATACTTTGGTACACCAGTTTTGTCATATTGGAGAGCACAGCTTTTGTGGTATGGGAAGTGTCATCAGCCAAGATGTCCCTAATTTTGTGATTGTTTCAGGTAATTTAGCCAGCCCTCGGGGAATTAACCTTGAAGGGTTGAAGCGTCGTAACTTTACCCGAGATCAATTAATGTTGATTAAAAAGGCCTATCGAACCCTATATCGTACTGGAAATCGTTTTGAAGAGGCCATTCAAGAACTGGAACGGTTAAATGATGAAATGGATACACTGGGTTCTCTTGTTCAGTTCTTGAAAAAATCGGAACGTGGTATTGTTAGGTAAGCAAGAACTACCAGAGAAAGACTCTTTGGTGATAGGTATGATCGCTGGCGAATCATCGGGTGATACACTGGGTGCCGCCTTAATCGAAAGTTTACAAGCTCGTTATCCCCATGCGGTATTTGTCGGGATAGGGGGGCCTAAAATGATCGATTTAGGCTTTCAAAGTTGGTTTCCTATGGAAAAGCTTTCTGTGATGGGCTTTTTTGAAGTGTTGCAACACCTATTTGAACTCTTAAAAATTCGAAAATCTGTGATTGCTCAATTCTTAGACATTAAGCCTGATATTTTTATTGGGATTGATGCGCCTGACTTTAATTTTAAAGTTGAGGCTGAGTTAAAAAAAAATAAAATTACAACCGTTCATTATGTTGGGCCCTCTGTTTGGGCTTGGCGAGAAAAACGTCTTGAAAAACTCCGCCACTCTGTGGACGGTGTGCTTGTTTTATTTCCTTTTGAGCCACCTTATTATCACCGTTATGATATTCCTGTTAAATTTGTGGGCCACCCATTGGCCAATCAATTCCCTGAAAAACCCAATACTCTGTCTGCACGTGCCACGCTTAAACTAGAAGCGCTTGCACCGGTGACTGCGATACTGCCAGGTTCGCGTATGAGTGAAATAAATCGCATGGCTGATATTTATATTCAAAGTGCTAAATTATTAGCGGATATTTATCCGAATATGCAATTTTTGATTCCTTGTGTGCATGATAAAGCCAAAGCGAGAATTCAAGAAGCGGTGGAGAAATTTGGTAGAGGGATTCATATTCGTTTAATCGATGGACAGTCTCGTCTGGTTTTAGAGGCATGTGATCAAGCTTTGGTTACCTCTGGAACTGCAACACTTGAGTGTGCGTTAATGAAAAAGCCATTGGTTCTCGCAATTAAAGTGCATCCTATTTCTTATTGGATAATGAAGCGTCTTGCGACCACGCAGTGGATTGGTTTACCCAATATCTTAGCCAATCAGTCACTTGTTTCGGAGCTGATTCAGGAGGAGGCCACACCGCATAAAATTGCGATACAGATGGGGCGCTTAATTATGGACACACGATTAAGAGCGAAGCAGATTGACGCTTTTGAAAAACAGTATGTATCGTTAAAACAGAATGCTTCAGAGTTGGCCGCGGATGCTCTTGCTGATTGGGCAGGTTTAAGTGATTCGAAACATGCAAAGTGAATTATTTTCAGAAGAGCAAGCGCCTGAATTTCTCTCTTTAACGGGTGAGACTGTTGGGGTTGATGAAGTGGGGCGAGGGCCTTTAATTGGAGAGGTTGTGGCTGCTGCGGTTATTTTACCGAGAGGCTGTCAGCTACCATTAAGAGATTCCAAAAAGCTCTCAGCTTCTAAGCGAGAGGCGTTAGCTTTGTTAATTAAAGAGCAGGCGGTAGCTTATGCTATTGCGGTAGCAACGCCTAATGAAATTGATGAATTGAATATTTTGCAAGCGACAATGCTCGCAATGCAACGTGCTATTTTAGAACTGGTTAAGGGGGGGGAGAAAATTTCTCAAGTGTATGTGGATGGTAATCGCTGCCCTCAAGTTTCTGTTCCGTGTCAGTTTGTGATTAAGGGGGATGACAAGGTGATGGAGATCAGTGCGGCATCTATTTTAGCGAAGGTCTATCGTGATCAGCAAATGTTTGATCTGCATCAACAATATCCCCAGTATGGTTTTGATCAACATAAAGGCTATCCCACGGCAAAACATTTATTGGCGATTCAAAAGTATGGCTTAATTGATGGGTATCGACACTCGTTTAAACCAGTAAAAAAATTACTGGGCTAGTTTTTTTTATTTTCATTTGTAACGGGTTTAGATAGACCTTGTAAATAATTTGTTTTGTCTGGCTTTGTTTTAAGTTAGAATTGAAGCTCCCACGAGTCATCTGTAACTCTTTCTCATTGTGTTAATAGTAAGGCGATAGGCATGGCAACTACTTTAGAACAAGTTGAAAAAACTGCACAGTTAAGTAAAAACAATCAAATGAGTTTGATGATTTTTCAAGTTCAATTTCCTAAACCAGGTTATGAGCCTCCTTATTATGGGATGAATGTCTTTAAGGTGCGAGAGGTACTGGAAGGGCGAGCTTATGACGTGGCTCCTATGCCAGATCATAATCCATTGATTGAAGGTATGATTGAATTACGTGGTGTTTATTTACCCGTTATTGATCTGCCTAAATGGATGTCCTTTGATATGACCGAAGAAGAGCGTGAGAAGTCGATTATTATCGTATCAGATTTTAGTAATAATTTTATTGGTTTGAGAGTGTCACATATTCACGGTGTGGAAGAGAAAAACTGGTCGGATATTCACCCTGCTGGAAACTATAATGTGGATGTGAATTCGAACCAAATAGTGAACCATACCTACCTAGAGAATAGTGAAACGCTTTGTTTTATTTTAGATATTGAAAAGTTATTAATTGAAGCCATGCCAACGGTGGCCGAAAAGATTTTTGCATCCGCCAAAACAGTGGAAAGCACGGATGTACACTTTCGTGATGAAATGTATCAAAAAACTATTTTATTTGCAGAAGACAGTAAATCCATTCAAAAATATATGGGCATGGTGTTTTCTCAGTTAGGGCTGAAATATAAAGGGTTTGATGATGGACGTCAGTTGCTGAACTATATCGATAAACTGGAGTCGTTAGAAGATATTTCAATGGTCTTTACGGATCTTGAAATGCCTGTTGCATCAGGGCATACGGTTATTAAGACTCTCAAGTCAAATCCTCGAACCAATAAATTACCTATTATTGTTCATACATCGATGACGAGTGAAAATAATAGTCGAGAGGTGTTAGGGATGGGGGCTGATTATTTTATCGGTAAAGTGGATACAGATTTAATTATTGAAACGATTCAAAAAGTAGAAGGGAGTTATGTGGAGCCTGATCTTGAATCAGTTGGTTAATAAAATCGAAGCATAAAAAAAGGCGCCTGATCAGGGCGCCTTTTTTGTTATTGCAACAAAACTAAATTAACGCTGACGCGCTTTAAATTTAGGGTTTGTTTTACAAATAACATATACTTTTCCGCGACGCTTAACAATTTGGCAATCTTTATGGCGCTTTTTAGCTGACTTTAATGAAGATAAAATTTTCATGGGATATATCCGTTTTTTTATTGGGTCGAATATTTAAAACTAACTCGACTTAAGTTCAAATTTGAAGTCGCGGATTATAGCGGGTTAATTCTTTTGTGTCTAGTTTTTTTTAAAAAGAAGCGGGTTAAAGGGCTTTTAGCTATTGGTTAACGTATAATGTTTGCCTTTTTATAGCCTTACTTAAGGGTGTTTTTAGCATGTCTCCAAAGCCAGCAGTAGCCAAAAAAGTGAATACAAAAGAGGAGTCCGTCCCTAGTTTAGATATTGAAGAGGTGATGGGGGAAGGTGGAACCCTTTCTGAACTGGTGGAAGGGTACCATGCTCGGGAAGCTCAAGTTGAAATGGCGTATGAGATTGAACAGTTGATTGAAGCTGAGGATACCTTATTAGCCGAAGCGGGAACGGGAACAGGAAAAACCTTTGCATATTTAGTCCCCGCACTGCTTTCAGGCAAAACAGTGATGGTCTCAACAGCCACTAAAACATTGCAAGAGCAGTTGGTTCAAAAAGACCTTCCTATCCTCTTTAAAGCGTGTGGACTGAAAGGTAAGGCTCGAATTTTAAAGGGGCGAGATAACTATCTTTGCCCGCAGCGTTTAGAAATTACGGAAACGGCCGAGCAACACAGTCGTGCAGATTGGAAAAAGTTGGCTCTGATACGTGATTGGTCAGAGAATAAGACAGAATATGGTGATAAGTCGGAATTAGAAGCGGTGAGTGAAGACGATCCTATTTGGCGTAAAGTATGCGCGCGTTTAGAGTTTTGTCAGGCTGCAGAGTGCAATGCAGAATCAGGTTGTTTTTATCCCAAAGTGAAGCAGCAAGCGGCTGAAGCACAAGTACTGGTGGTCAACCATCACCTATTTTGTGCCGATTTATCCTTAAGAGAACAAGGGTTTGGTGAGTTGTTGCCCAATATGGATGTGTATGTGTTTGATGAAGCCCATCAATTACCTGATATTGCCGCCCAGTTTTTAGGGTTTTCCATTACACGGGGCCAACTGGATGAGTTGATTCGAGACATTAAGCAGGCACAAAAACTAGAATCGCCTGAGTCGATTGAGTTAACGGATCAAGCGAATCATTTAGCGGAACAAATTAAAGTCTTAAATGAGTCCTTAGGTAAGTGGGAAAAACGCTGGACTTGGCAGCAACTTGAGAGTGAATCGGCCTTTCAGTTGGTTATGAAACGTTTTATGAACTGTTTATCGTTGTTAATTGAAAATTTGAAATTGGTTGCCGAAAGAGGCAAGCAAATGACAGCCGTGTATAAACGTGCAAAAGATTTTGAAGGTCAGTTTAAAGATTGGATGAGTGAAAAGGCTGAAAATAAAATTCGTTGGATTGAGTCGTCACAGGCTCGCTTTAAACTGAATTTAACGCCCTTAAGTGTAGCCGCACCGTTTAGTCGTCAAAGAGAGAATATTGGCGGCGCATGGTTATTTACCTCTGCAACCTTAAGTGTGCGTGGTAAGTTTGATTATTTTGCGAATCGACTTGGGTTGGGTGAGGCAAATACTCGTCACTGGGCCAGCCCATTTGATTACCCGAACCAAGGGGTTATTTATCACCCAATAGGGTTACCCGAACCAAGAAGTGAACAGTATATTAAAGTGTGTTTAAGAGCGGCATGGCCGCTGCTGAAAGCCAGTAATGGACATGCATTTATTTTATTTACCAGTCATCGAGCGATGCAAGAGGCCAAAGCCATTCTTGACACACATTGGGAGGGGTCGCTTTTAGTTCAGGGAGATCTTCCAAAACTTGTCTTATTACAACGATTTAAAGAAGCAAAGCAAACCATTTTATTAGGCACCAGCAGTTTTTGGGAGGGGGTTGATGTAAAGGGTGATGCGTTAAAGTTAGTGATTATTGACCGTATTCCTTTTGCCCCCCCCGATGATCCCATTGTGCAAGCAAGAGAGGCCTATTTAAAAGAGAAGGGCTTAAATGGCTTTGTGCATTTTCAGCTGCCTGAGGCTGTTATTGCGATGAAGCAGGGAGCTGGCCGATTAATTCGAGATTCGAATGATCGTGGTGTCCTTATGTTGTGCGATCCTCGGCTTTCATCAAAAGGGTATGGAACAACCATTCGTGACAGTTTGCCTGATTTTCCGTGGGTCTATTGTGCGGAAGAAGCGATTGAAAAACTTACTTAATTTGTAGCGACTCAAATCGTCCCTAAAATTTGTCAGTTCAAGGAAAAAATGTGCGTTTACACGTGTAAATAATCATTTTTTAACATAGAAACGGTGGGTTTTAGGGGAGGAGCTGATGAGGAGCTACCTTAATTTTATTTGGAATATATAAAACCATGCAGACTTTTTCCGTTTTAGCGGTAGATACATCTACCGCAGCTTGTTCAGTGGCGTTAATTTATAATAATCAAACCCATCAACGCTATGAGGTTTTACCCCAAAAGCATGCTCAGCGTTTATTAGAGATGGTGGATGAAGTACTTGATGAGGCGGGTATTTTAGGAACTGATATTGATGCACTGGCTTATGGTGAAGGGCCTGGTGCATTTACAGGGGTTCGTATTGCGGCAGGCGTAGTGCAGGGATTAGCACTTGGCTGGGACAAGCCTGTCTTTGGCATCTCTTCATTGGAAGCGATGGCAGAACGAGTGTTAAGCGAATCAATATTAACAGAGCCAGCATGTGCCACTGAAGTTTTATGGTGTGCCTTAATGGATGCCAGAATGAAAGAGGTGTATATTCAAACGGGTACCTTTAATATTGAGCACAATACATGGCAGGCATCAGAACCCTGTCTGGTTTCGCCAGAAGAGGCAAAAGAACGTATTCACTCTTTAGCAGAGACGTGTATTGGTTTAGGGGATGTGAAAAATGAGTATCCTGCATTAACGGGTTTATTTTCTCAGTGGTTTGATACATTGCCTGCTGCAAGCGCAGTAGCGCAGATTTTTCAGCGAGTAAATGCAGGAGATGATATGGCTTATCAAGCGCTTGCCTTACCTGTTTATTTAAGAAATAGTGTCGCAGATACTATTGCAGAACGTGCTCAAAAAAAATTAAAAAAACAGGATTGATTAAAATTTAATCAGGTCTGGATAAGGTTAGGAAATTGTTCGTTTTTTCGAGTTTAATTGTATATTACACACAAATTTATCCACAAGATTTGTGAATAAGTGATGAATTTTTTTTTACAAAAAATCAGGAGTGAAATGATGGAAAATTATCAACGAATTTTGGTCGCAACCGATTTTTCAGAGCAAAGCATTGCAGCAGTTAAGAAAGCAAAAAATTTGGCGAAAGGAATTAACGCTAAAATTGAGTTGTTGCATGTTATTGAAATTCCAATCTACCCCGTTTTAGAGGATGTGGCCGTGATGGGAATGCCCGTTCTTTGGGATGAAGAGCTGGCTGAAAGCATTCAAAAAAATGCAGAAGTACAATTAAAAAAAATAGCAGATCAATATGACCTGACCCAGTTTATGAGTGTCATGGGAAACCCGAGTGATGAAATTATTACCTTGGCTAAAGCGAATAAAATAGATCTTATTGTGATGGGGTTTCATGGCTTATCGGGTATTAAGAAGTTGATTGGCTCAACCACCCATAGCGTGATTAATGATGCGCCTTGTGATGTATTGGCTGTAAAACATAAGAGCGAGTAATGCAAGTGGTAAAGAATAGGGGGGGGGAAATTTGGGTTGTACTCTTTTTATGGTTAATGATCGTTGGAACCACGGCACAGGCCAAAGTTTTTAAAGTAGGTGAAACGGTGTTTGTGGCCTATCCTTCGGATAATATTAAGGACGATGCCTTTATTATTGCGAAGGTGACAAGTATTAATGAAGAAAACGACTACATTATTTCAGTCATTGAGTATGTAGAAGGGCATGACTACGGTTTATCATGTGTTCCGATGGTGAAAAAGTCGGCACCCAATAGTGAGGTTTCACCCTATGATGAGGCTTGGGATGTTTGGAAAGATACAACCGTTCTAGAAAAAGAGCTTGTATACTTGGTCTCAGCCAAAGAGGTAATGAGCCTGAGTGAGGGCAAGCATCTTTTTATTGAGCGTAATAATTTATACATTGTGTTTGGGCGCTGGAAGTCGGATGCGCCTATGCTCACAGCTGATCGCTTAGAGCAGGCGGAGCACGAGGCGGTGAGTGCACGTATTGAGATATTGATTCCAGCGTTGCAATTAGCTAAGCAACATCGTCGTAGTTTTTATGATGAACTTCATAGGCCCTACTTACTTGAGCAAACGATGGTTCCTTTAAGTCAACTGTTGAGTTCGATTCATCAATTATTTGAACAGGATAAAGAGTTAAAGGCAGCTTGGTTTCGTTTTCGAAAAGATCGGAAAAACATCGTTGGGCGACACTATTTTTTAATTGAAGCGATAGATAAAATTGTTGAGGATGCGAGCGAACAGCTTTATGAAGAGGGGCTTGAAAAAGTAAGCCCTAAACTTATTCAGGACTTTAAAAGTAAGTTAAACTTCTTGCAAGAGTAATAGGGGGGATTTTAACCCTATTTTATTATTTTTCATGCTGGTAGTAAGTGGTATTTAAATAGTCGGCTAACTCATCAATTTCGTCATCAAACAAACCAATACCAAGATTTTCGTTACAAAATCGAACACTTTTTATGAGTTTAGAGTAGGAGTCGGTTTTGCTTGGGTTGTAGGGTTTTTCTGCGTGGCATCTTAAGCAGTTGTTGTCTTCATGTAACACTTTTCCTGGATGAGGTTCTGCAAAGGCCGTTTGTGATAGAAGTAAAGTACTTAGAGTTGTGATGGTGAGGCCGAGCGCAACGTTTGTCATATTGGTTCTCTTTTTGTCGGTATTGAGAATTCATTCTACGCATTTTTAATAAATAAATTAAATTAAATAAAGTTGTGCGACAACAGAGACAGTTTATATAGATTGTATAAAGCAACACGTAACAAAAAATAAAAAAACACATAGGAGCAACAAAAGAGTGAGTGAGTTAACCTACATTAAGGGAAAAGATGAGTGCTTGGAGTCATCCATTGCAAATATGCAACGTATTTTAAAAGAAGCTGGGTTTGATATTGTTGAAGCCTCTTGGTTAAATCCTGTAACCAATGTGTTTTCATTGCATATTTATGATGCACGTTGTCCGGGGTTGTTTACGAACGGCAAGGGAACAAGTCGAAAATCAACGCTTGCCAGTGCATTGGGTGAGTATTTAGAGCGTTTGTCTACCAACTATTTTTTCTCCGACTACTGGCTTGAGTCTAAGCCTGATGAGGCAAAAGAAGGCTGGTTGTACTATCCTACTGAAAAAGTATTTGATGAGTCACAATTTAAAGCGTGTTTAAACGATGAGCTGTGGTCATTTTATGATGAAAACAGTGAGGTTGAATTTGTTGATTTACTGAGTTTTAACGATACTCAAAACAAGGTGCGCTCCATTGCAATGCAGAATGCGGCAACAGGTGAAACGGTCTATTTTCCGATGAACTTATTCAGTAACCTATACGCCAGTAATGGATTGTCCGCAGGTAATACAGCTGCTGAAGCGCAAGTTCAAGGGTTGTCAGAAATTTTTGAACGTTGGGTTAAAAATAAAATCATGCGTGAAAACATCTGTTTACCAGAGGTACCAGATGAAATTGTTCAATTGTATCCAGATGTGGTGGCAGCCATTAATTCGCTTAATAAAGAGGGTATTGCACTCTCCATTCGTGATGCCTCACTGGGTGGTCAGTTTCCAGTAATTAATGTTACGTTGTTTGAACAAAAAACAGGACGTTGCTTTGCCTCGTTTGGTGCTCACCCCATGTTTGAAGTGGCTTTAGAGCGTACGTTAACGGAGTCTTTGCAAGGACGACAGTTGGGGAATTTAGATGGTTTTCAAATGCCTGTCTTTGACACCTTTGTCGTTGCAGAAGATGAAAACCTAGAGAACCATTTTATTGATTCAAGCGGTTTGATTCATGCGCACTTTATTTCAGATAATTACGACTATAAATTTGTGCACTGGGATTTCTCTGGCAGTACCGAAGAGCAGTGGACACAGCTTTGTGATAAGGTCGATCAGCAGGGGTGTTCTGTGTATGTTGCCAACTATAATCACTATGATTTTGAAGCCTGTCGCATTGTTGTACCAGGGATGTCTGAGGTGTACCCAACCGGTGAGTTGATTGAGAGTAATCAAAATACAGGGCGTATTTTGCGTGAAGCGCTGCTCTCTCTTAAGCAAACAAATGATTTTTCAGGCTTGGTTGAGTTAATTGATGAGCTTGGATTGTGTGATCATCAAGGGGTGGCTTCTTTAATTGGATTAATGCCAGACCCTAAGAGTTTTTGGGCTGAGTTAAAAGTGGTCGAATTAAAGTTTTGGTGCTACTTAGCGGCCAAAGCGTATGAAAATGCGTTGGAAATGGTTCAGGATGCCCTGTATTTTATGTCGCCAAGCAACCCTTGGATACTGGCCTATCGTGCTTTACAGTATGGGATTGAAATGCAGTTGAATGGAGAGGTAAATACCTATTCAATGACGTGCTTATTTGGAAAAGAAGTCAGTGATCAAGCATGGTTGAATATAAATGGTGAACAAGTTTTTTGGGGTGAAGTACTGGGGCTTGATATTTTTAAGACCAGTCAACGTCATCAAGCGCTGTTAATGATTTATCAACAAACACAAATTATTAAAGCTCAAAAAATAAAAGCGTAATTGATCTGATCTCTTTTCTTACAAAGTAAAGAAAGGGGGGGGAATTAAAATTGAAGAAGGCACTTAGTTGTAGAAACTAAGTGCCTTTTTTATTAGAAGTCGTAAATTAGGGTGAATGTAGTTTGAGTGTCTGTTTTTTTAGTGCCTGTCGCAGGTTTATCATTATGTCGATATTTATAAGCGGCTTTTAACTTCATGTTATCAGCAACTTTAATGTTAAAGCCAGTATTGGTTTCAAGTTTTGTTCGTTCACTACCAAATACATAGATAACGTCTTGAGAAAAGTCGACCATTTCATTGATCTTATGGTTAAAGTCCAGCTTTAAACGTCCAACGGTTTGGTCAGTAGAGCCACCGCCACCCGCAGTGGTAAAGTTAGTTGATTGGTAACCAACGCCTGCTTCACCGGTTAGGAGTGTCTCATCTGTTTTATAGAGATCTTTACCTAAACCTAAAGAGAGGGTTGTGTCTAAATCAATATTTTCAAAGCGACTGTTTTCAAATTGAGCTGCTACAAAGCTATAGTAACTACGCTCTGGATTGTAAAAATTATTTCTTTGAAGATCTATTAAGTAGCGCTCTTGTGTTTTAACGCCGTTTTCAGATTTATAGTTCACTTCAAAAAGTGATTTGAACTCATGGTCTGTTTGGTTGTAGTTGAGTTTGATGGCTCCCAACATACTAGTGGTTTCGGTATTTCCTGTGCTGTTGTTATATCCCGCTTCACCGCTACCAGAAAAACCAAGAGGTTGAGTGTCTGCGGCATGTAAAGAAAGAGGAGTTAAAGCCATTCCAAGAATAGCCAACGCAGGGATAGAGCGAACTGAAAACATATATTAAGACCTTTAAGAATTTATTAAAATAGATATATAAAACTTCAGGATAAGCAGTTTTGCTCACCTTATTTTAGTGGAGGCTTATTTTACTGCAATTTGCTTTAATTACAAATAATAGAGAGGGCGATGCAAATTTTGTGTTAAAAGCCTGAGCATTCGATGCATGTTCTCAGGCAAGTTTGGTAGAATAGTCCGTAACTTTGTCGTGAGAATCCCAAGAGAAGACGGAAATATAATGAAACTTGATTTTTTAGATTTTGAACAACCGATTGCTGAGTTAGAAGCAAAAATTGATGAATTACGTCATTTAGACGGTGGTGATGTCAACCTAGTACAGGAAATTACGGCTTTAGAAGAGAAGCGCAAAACATTAACAGAGTCGACCTTTAAAAAGTTAAGTGATGTTCAAATTGCAAGGCTGTCTCGTCACCCCCAACGTCCGTATTCTTTAGACTATATTCCAGAAATTTTCACCGATTTTAAAGAGTTGCATGGTGACCGTGCGTTTGCGGATGATGAAGCCATTGTTGCAGGATTGGCTCGTTTAGACGGCCAGCCTGTTATGTTAATTACTCAAGAAAAAGGGCGCGACACCAAAGAAAAAATTCGTCGTAATTTTGGTATGCCCCGTCCAGAAGGCTATCGTAAAGCGTTGCGTTTAATGAAAATGGCTGAACGCTTTGGTCTTCCAGTGATTACCTTTATTGATACCCCAGGTGCTTACCCTGGAATTAATGCCGAAGAGCGTGGGCAAAGTGAAGCCATTGCCAGAAACTTAATTGAAATGGCCGAGCTTAAAGTACCGATTATCTGTACCGTTATTGGTGAAGGGGGTTCGGGTGGTGCTTTAGCGATCGGTGTTGGCGATGTCATGATGATGATGGAGTACTCAACCTACTCAGTTATTTCGCCAGAAGGTTGTGCCTCTATTTTATGGAAAAATGCTGCCAATGCACCCGATGCAGCACAAGCACTTGGTATTACCTCAACCCGTTTAAAATCATTGGGATTGGTGGATGAAATTATTGCAGAGCCTCTGGGTGGTGCGCACCGAGATTACCAACAAGCCGCCGCTAATTTAAAAGCGGCTTTAATTGCCCAGTTGAATGAGTTGAAAGAGAAGCCATTGGATTTATTGTTAGAGGCGCGTTACCAGCGTTATATGGATTATGGTAACTTTGACCTTTAGTGAGTTAAGTTTTTTGTATGCCCTCCGTTCTGACGGATGAATTCGATATTCCAGAATCACTGGGATGTTTTGTTGATGCTCTGGAACGGTTTACGCGCCAAGCATCGGCTTATTCTCGAATTACCCTTGCCTACAGTGGTGGTTTAGACTCAACCGTTTTACTGCACTTGCTCTCATTAGCGCCCCAATTAAAGGGGCGACTCTCCGCGCACTATATCGATCATGGTCTACAAAAACAATCGTTGGCTTGGGCTGAGCACTGTAAAGAGGTCTCTCTCTCTTTGGGTGTTCCATTTCAGTCCAGCACGCTTCACTGGACAGCGGTTAATCGTCAAGGTGTGGAAGCCGTTGCACGAAAGTTGCGTTACCAAAAATTAACCGAAGGCTGTCATTTTGAAACGGATGTTTTGGTAACAGGGCATCATCAGCGCGACCAAGCTGAAACCCTTTTGCTAAACTTGGTTAGAGGTTCAGGTGTTTCAGGCTTGGCGGCCATGCCTGTTCTAAAAAAGATAAAGACTTCAGAGGGGGCGGCGACACATATTCGGCCTTTGTTGCACATTCCTTATGCCGCCTTTAACGACTATGCGCGCCACTTTAACTTGAGCTGGGTTGAAGACCCAAGTAATCAAGAAACTCACTACCGACGAAATGCGGTACGCCAAGAGGTGCTTCCTGCCTTAACAACCTATTGGCCAGAGGTTGAAAAAACACTGGCTCGAACCGCTGACAACATGTCTGAAGCACGTGCCTTATTGGACCGAATGGCGAAAAAAACATTGGAAGCATTTATATTTTCTGCTCGCTATTTTGATTTTGAAAAGCTCTCTGAGCTTGACTGGTTAGAGCAAAAAAACTGTTTACGTTATTGGTTTTTTAATACCTTCCAAACTGTATTATCTGCGAAGCACTATGATTGGGTTAAAGAGGTGTTGGATCAAAATAGTGTAAGTCAAAACAGTGCGTTTTCTTATCAAATGAAGCAAGGGGCACTCTATTTTTATCAGTACCGCCTTTACTATCTTAAGCACTCGTTGCGCACTTACTGTTTTCATGGGCTGTTTCAAGAAAAGCTGAGTTCTCAAAGTAGAGAGCCGAAACAGGGTGACCGTTCATGGCTGGTCACTATAAAAAATAAGCAAGTGTATTTGCACCTGGCTCCCTTGTCAGAGTCGCATATTTATTATGCGTGGGAAATTGAGTCTCAGTTTGTTGAGTGCTTGCCAAAGTTTGTTATGAGAAGTCTTTCAAGTGAAGATAGGGTAAACCGCAAAAGACTCAAGGCGTTTTTTCAAAAAAATAAAATTCCTGTTTGGGAGCGAAAAGTGTGGCCTGTTTTAGTGCATGAAGATCAAGTGGTGAGTGTTTTGGGCTGTAGTTCTTGTGTGAAAAAAAGGGCAGAAAGAGTGCATGAAAGCAATAGAGGGGGGGGTAAAAGTTTCCCCCCCACTTTTTCCTTTTTCATTTCTCAAGCAGAGTGCCATAAGCTGATGGGTTACCCTAGCTCAGAGCTTTTTTAATAAAGTAAAATATTCTAAATTTAGATTAATGTATAGACGATACGTTTTTATGATGCAATGCCACGGCACATCGAGTGGATTTAAAAAGTACGTATTTCCCGCTAACTAAATTTATCTTTTTTTGATTTCAATTTGCGCATCCATTGTTTGCAGTCTAAGTGGTGTTTCTATCTGTGGACTTTGGGCGAAATGACATTGCTGGAAAGGCGAATTTCGGCTATAATCTCATCCCATTCTGATTACCCGAAACCGACGGTTTCTAAACTTCTATAAAGTGTGCTAAATGACTAAATTTATTTTTGTAACAGGTGGTGTGGTTTCTTCTTTAGGTAAGGGGATCGCTTCGGCCTCCTTGGGAGCGCTTTTAGAAGCGCGAGGCCAAAAGGTAAGTATGCTCAAAATGGATCCTTATATTAATGTTGATCCTGGCACCATGAGCCCTCTTCAACATGGAGAGGTGTTTGTTACCGATGACGGTGCAGAAACCGATTTGGATTTAGGGCATTATGAGCGTTTTGTTCAACGCTACTTCACTCGACGCAATAGTTTTTCAACGGGTCAAGTTTATGAAACGGTTATTCGTAACGAACGCCGTGGCGACTATTTAGGTGGAACTGTTCAAGTTATTCCACACATTACCGATGAAATTAAAAACCGCATTCAGGGTGCAGCCGCTGGGTACGATGTAGTATTGGTTGAAGTCGGTGGCACCGTAGGTGATATTGAATCGTTGCCTTTTTTAGAGGCCATTCGTCAGCTAAGTATTGAAGTGGGCAGAGAGCGTTCTCTGTTTATGCACTTAACCTTACTGCCTTATATTGCCGCCGCAGGCGAGGTTAAAACCAAGCCTACACAGCACTCGGTGAAAGAGTTGCGTTCAATTGGGATTCAACCAGATGTTTTGATCTGTCGTTCAGAGTTGGCGCTAGAAGCCAGTGAACGTCGAAAAATTGCACTGTTTACCAATGTTGAAGAGCGAGCGGTTATTAACTCTTTGGATGCAAAAACCATCTATTCGGTTCCTAGAATGTTGCATGAGCAAGGGTTGGATGACCTTGTGATGAAGCGCTTAAATATTGAAGCAAAAGAGCTGGATTTAAGTGACTGGGATGCCGTGGTCAATGCACAGTTAAATCCGCAAAAAACAGTTGAAATTGCCATGGTCGGTAAATACGTCGATTTGACCGAAGCGTATAAGTCAGTGAATGAGTCTCTTATTCATGCCGGCATTCACACCAATACCCGCGTTAACATCAGCTATATTGACGCTGAATCATTAGAAACTTCGGGTACAGCAGTACTTGATGATAAAGATGCCATCTTAGTTCCGGGTGGCTTTGGAGAGCGTGGTGTTGAAGGTAAAATGCTTGCAATTCAGTACGCCAGAGAGAATAAAGTACCTTATTTAGGAATTTGTTTAGGGATGCAGATGGCGGTGGTTGAATTTGCTCGCCATGTTGCAGGGCTTAAAGATGCGCACAGCAGTGAGCTAAACGAGAACACACCTCATCCTGTCGTTGCACTGATTACTGAGTGGACCGATGAAAGTGGTCAAAAAATTCAACGAGATGAACATGTTGACCTAGGCGGAACCATGCGTCTTGGTGGACAAAACTGTGTGATTACCGAAGGGTCTAAAATTCACCAAGCCTATGGCGAAACGGTTATTCGTGAACGCCATCGCCATCGCTATGAAGTGAATGATGGCTATGTCGCTAAGTTGGAAGAGGCTGGTTTAATCATTACAGGTCGCTCAGAAGACGGTAACTTAGTTGAAACGATTGAAGTGGC
>WFQP01000031.1 GCA_015487015.1 Thiomicrorhabdus sp. | reverse complement strand
TTTGATGTTATTTTTATTGGCGAAGAGCATAGCAATCATGCCTCGCACCTATTTCAAATGCAATTACTGAGTGAACTCTATGCACAGAGACCCGAACAAATTTTATCGTTAGAGATGTTTAATCGAGACCAACAAGAGAAATTAAATCGCTATTTAGATGGCGAGGTGGGGGAGATTTATCTGGTGCATAAAACCCCAACATGGAGCAACTACATCGCCTCCTATCGCCCTTTAGTGGAACACGCCAAACAACATTTTGTGCCCGTTGTTGCAGCCAACGCATCCAGTGATATTGTTCGTTGTATTGGACGAGAAGGGAAACCCTACCTCGATAAACTGACCGAAGAGGAGCGCAATCACATTGCCAAAAATCCGTTTTTGGATAACGAGGCCTACCGTAAACGCTATATGGAATTTGTTGAGAAAATACGAAAACTCAGTGAGGAAGGCAGAGAAAAAAGCTATTTGGCACAACTGACGCGTGACAATACCATGGCAGAGTCTATCTACCAAACATGGCGAGAGCACCCTGAATCACAAATTATTCACCTCAATGGCAGCTTTCACAGTGACTTTTATTTAGGCACGGTATCTGCACTGAAAGCCCGAGCACCAGAGCTTAACATTGCCGTTATCGCCCCCGTTACCGTTGAAGACAATCAACAGCCTAATTACAGCGATGAAGATTTAACACGGGGTCAATACATCTACCTCATTCCAGAACAACCCGAACAATACGTGGATCGCAGCTACCGACAAAAAAATCACAAAGCTATGTTTGAAAAAGCCAGCACAAAACAGTGCCATTAAATTAAAAATAGAGTCGTTATCGTGGCACATCACAGGAGAGTCGAAAAATGAGTTCCTTTAATATTGCTTTTTTCAGTGCCACAAAAACAGATCAACGCCATTTTTGCCCCCCCCATCTGCCCGATGAAATTACGCTTCATTTTTTTGAAAACCACCTCTCCCCCAAAACTAAAAATCTAGCCCAAGGTTATGAGGCCATATGTGTGTTTGTTAACGACCAAGTTAATGACGAAGTCATGGAAGCGTTGCATCAATCAGGGATTCGTCTCATTTTATTGCGTTGTGCGGGGTTCAATAATGTCGATATTAAAAAAGCGTTCGATTTAGGCATCACCGTTTTACGCGTGCCAAGCTACTCCCCCATGGCTGTTGCAGAACACGCCGTAGCCCTCATGCTCACCCTAAACCGCAAAACACATAAAGCCTATAACCGTGTACGAGAAGGTAACTTTAGCTTAGAAGGGCTAATGGGCTTTGACCTCTTCTCCAAAACAGCGGGCATTATTGGCACAGGCCGCATTGGACGACAACTCATCCCAATCTTAAAAGGATTTGGCATGGAAGTACTCGCCTATGACCCCAACCCCTCTACAGAAGCTGAAAAATTAGGCGCACGTTATGTTTCTTTAGAAACACTGTACCAACAGAGCCAAATCATCAGCCTGCACCTTCCCCTTTTACCCGAAACACAACATATGATTAATGCCCGCGCCATTGCACAAATGCCACAAGGGGTGATGCTCATCAATACCAGCCGTGGGGGACTGCTTGATACACCTGCCGTCATTAATGCACTGAAAAAACGCCATATTGGTTACTTGGGTATTGATGTATACGAACAGGAAGAGAACCTGTTTTTTGAAGATCACTCCGAAGAAATTATTGATGATGATGTCTTTGAGCGTTTAACCACCTTCCCAAATGTATTAATTACCGCCCATCAAGCCTTTTTTACACAAGAAGCCATGACACACATTCGAGAAACCACGCTACAAAATGCCCTAGACTTTAAGCACCAACACATTAACCCCATTAACTGTGTACAGTGCGAACCATAAAATCCCCCCCCTATATTAGAGAATTCAGAGTATTAAAATAGATGAACAGCATCCACATTCAATACTACCCAACCCAAATAGGAGAGCTGATTTTAGGTGCTTATAAGAACCAACTGTGTTTGCTGGACTTTAAACACCGAAAAGGACGCTTACGCATTGATAACCGACTTCAAAAAGGACTCAAAGCCAGCTATCTTGAACAAGATGAACCCGTTTTAACCGAAACAAGAAAACAGCTCGATGAGTACTTTACTGGCCAGCGAGAGAGCTTTACCGTTCCACTACTCACCGTTGGCAGTGAGTTTCAAAAAAGTGTCTGGCGTGCCTTAATGAACGTACCTTATGGCCATACCTCCACCTACCTGAACATTGCGCAAGAGATCCATAACCCAAAAGCAGTAAGAGCTGTTGCGAGTGCCAACGGTGCCAACGCCATCAGTCTCATCATTCCCTGCCACCGAATCATCGGTTCCAATGGTCAACTCGTTGGCTATGCTGGGGGCTTGCCCGTTAAAAAACGATTATTAAACATGGAAAACAACCAACAACACTCCCTACCGTTTTAAGTACTCACAAAGTTCTCCCCCTACTCCTAAAAACTCATGGTGCTGTCCTAGGAGTCTGTCGGATTTAGAATAAATCCACTGAGAAAAAGCCATTTCAACCTATTTTTCCGATCAATTTCATTAAATATACTCAATTTTTGCCTTTCCGCTACAACGAACGAGCTCTTAAAAAAGTTTGCTCAGATACCTCTGTCCACTGCATGACTTGCTCTTTAAAGGCTTTTTGCGAGGCCCACACTTTAGCGGATAACGCATCCTGTTTGGCCTCCTCTTCCACCACTTGTTCTGAAATAGTTTTCAGCTCTTTTAATACCGAATCTGGGAAGTGACGCAGTTGCACATTGTGCTCCGTTAATAAGGTATGCAGTGCTTGCTGGTTACGTGCGGTGTATTCGGCCAACATATCGGCATTGGCGACTTTAATAGCGTTACGCACAATGCTTTGTAAATCTGCTGGCAGTGCATTAAAGGCTTTTTCATTAATCATACACTCCATCGCAGTACCGGGTTCATGCCAGCCAGGTGTGTAGTAATATTTAGCGGTTTTATAAAATCCAAAGGCCAGATCATTATAAGGGCCAACCCACTCTGTGGCATCTAGGGCACCCGACTGTAAAGCGGGAAAAAGCTCGCCACCTGGCATGGTAACCGGAATACCTCCTGCACGCTTTAATACTTCACCCCCAAGACCTGGAATACGCATTTTAAGACCTTTTAAATCGTCTAAACTATTAATTTCTTTATTAAACCACCCACCCATTTGAGTACCCGAATTACCGCCTGGGTTAGGAATCAGTCCAAACGGTTGATAGGCTTCTTGCCACAGCTCTAAACCACCACCATAGTACAACCATGCATTCATCTCATTGGCGGTTAAACCAAACGGTACCGCAGAAAAAAACGCAGCGGCAGGAATTTTACCTTTCCAGTAATACGCACCGGCATGCCCCAGTTGTGCATTGCCGCTTGAAACGGCATCAAATACTTCAAATGCACCGACTAACTCTCCCGCACCATAAACCTTCACCTCAATACGACCACCTGACATTTCGGTAATCAATTTGGCGATATTATTCGCCCCCGTACCAAGTCCTGGAAAGTTTTTAGGCCACGTGGTTACCATTTTCCATTTGATCGGTTTTTGAGGCGAACAATCCGCCCCCATTTGAGCGGAACCACTCTCTGTTCCACAAGCGGTTAAAGCGGTCGCGGCGGTTGCACCCGCAATGGCACCAATAAAATCTCTGCGTTTCATGTTTTATTTTTCCTAATTTTTAATAAATTTATATCGTAATCAAGCAAAAGGTAGGGCTAAGAGGAGTCATAATTTAAAGGCTGTCTAGGAGACTGTCGGACTCCTAGCTGAGCTGAGAGTGCACTCTTTTAATTAAGAGACGAAAATTAGACAAAAAATCACTGTATTTAGTTTAAATAAGCAAACAGCATTGTACAGAATACGATTGATGAAATCAAAAGTTGAAGAATTCCCCCCCCCTATACCGTTCATCATCTAAGTGCAAAATAGGGTTACCACTCCACCTTAAGTTGTCTAGGTTTTTTGCTATACTGCATTAATAAGTTTTTTTCCATACGGAATTACTATGCAGACTAAGACTAAAACGCATTTAAGCATCCTTTTTGTTTTGATATTACTGGGGATTGCAATCGCCAGCTTTATTGCATCGCGCCCAGCCACCATTCCAGATAATGTAATTAAGGTGAATGGACGTATTGAAGGTGAAAACCATCTTGCTTCAACTAAATTCTCAGGAAAAGTTCAGCAAGTGAACGTCGCCGAAGGAAGTTATGTTAAAAAAGGCGATGTGTTAGCACTTATCGATAGCGCTCAAGTCAGAGCAAGAGTCACTCAAGCCGCTGCGGCTTATGGGGCTACATTAGCGAGCTATAAAGCGGCACAGACAGCATTAAAGTTGGTTGAGATGCAAACCCCCATTCAAATTGAAATTGCCCAAGCAACGATAACGTATGCCCAAGCGGCTTTAAAAGCAGCTCAAGCGAATGAAAAACTCGCCAAAAACGATCTACGAAGAGTAAAAAGTTTGTATTCAAAACGCCTTATTTCTAAACACGATGTAGAGAGTGCCGAATTAAGTTTACAAACATTGCACGCCCAAACCATTGCCGCAGAGTCTGCGGTAGAAAAAGCACGCAAAGCATTTTCATTAGCGAACTTAGGTTGGAAAGCGTTTAAGGTTAAGCAAGATGAAGTGGCCGCTGTAAAAGCCAGTACATTACAAGCTCAAGCTTCTCTAATGGAAGCGGTTAGCATTTTAAATGATATGAAAATCCGGTCTCCCATTGATGGTGTCGTTACCACTAAACTGGTCAATGAGGGGGAGGTCATTAATATAGGAGCAGGCCTGTTTAATATTGTTAATTTAGATAAGTTATTTTTAAAAGGTTATATTGCAGAACAAAAAATAGGTCAAATACACCTTGGCCTGAAAGCCGATATTTATTTAGACTCTCTGCCAAAAAGTCCTTTTTCAAGTCAAATTAAATTCATTGCTTCGCACGCTGAATTTACTCCTAAAGAAGTACAAACCCAAGAAGAAAGAGTGAAGTTAGTCTATGTTATTAAGCTTTATCTAGACGAAAACCCTAATTACAGAGCGACGCCAGGCTTACCGGCCGATGCTTATATTAAACTTCAATAAAGGTCATGGACATGTCTTTAATTATTGAAGTCAATAAATTATGTAAATGCTATAAAAATATAGAAGCGATCAAGTCAGTTTCACTCTCAATTAAACCAGGTGAAATTTATGGTTTAATCGGCCCAGATGGTTCAGGTAAAAGTAGCTTGATGAAGGTTATCGCAGGGGTCTTAAGTTATGAGTCGGGTCAACTAAATGTCTTTGGTCAACGTGTTGATTCAGAAGCCTCTGCAGAAATCATTAAAGCCAAAATAGGATTTATGCCCCAAGGATTGGGCTTAAATCTTTACCCCGAACTATCCATTGATGAAAACATCAATTTTTTTGCCGATCTACGAGATGTTCCTTTGGCAGAACGAGAAGAGCGTAAAGCGTTATTAATGACGATGATGCAATTGACTGATTTTCGACATAGAGCCATGAAAAACTTGTCCGGAGGAATGAAACAAAAATTAGGCTTAATTTGTACTTTGATTCACAAACCAGAACTGGTCATTCTTGATGAACCTACCACAGGCGTTGATCCAGTATCACGCCGTGACTTTTGGCAAATACTTTCGTACATGGTGCGGCATGAAAAAATGACCGCGCTCGTATCAACCTCTTATATGGATGAAGCTGAACGTTTTCACACTCTTTCACTTTTTTATCAGGGCAAGATTCTCGCTCAAGGCGAACCCGATCAAATTTTAGACTCTATTCAAGGATGGGTTGCTTTAGTGCATAGCCAAGCATTATTTGTTTGTGTTCAAGCGCTAAGCACTCAGTTTACTCAAGTAAATGTTTTTGGTAAAGCCATTCGTGTTGTGGCTTATGACATAAGCCGAGAAGACTTTGAACATCAAATAAAATCTATTTTAGCTCGCTGCCCCAAAAGTCATTACCAAATAGAGTCCATTGATCTGGAAGATGCATTTATTGGTTTGTTACGACCAAAAAACAAAGATCAAACCGTCAAGCCTGCATTGGATGCTACAAAGCCAAATAGTATTTTTGATACCAATACCTTAATGATTGAAGCCCAAAATTTAACCCGTCAGTTTGGTACGTTTACAGCCGTTGATCAGGTCAGTTTTTCTGTTCAATCGGGGCAAATATTTGGTTTATTAGGCGCAAATGGCGCAGGGAAAAGTACCGTTATAAAAATGCTTACGGGTCTACTTAAACCCAGTAAAGGAAAGGGACAAGTATCAGGAGCAGATTTAAACTCCTCTGGGCAAAAAATTAAAGAAAATATTGGCTACATGTCACAATCATTTTCGCTCTATGCCGATTTAACCGTCGTTGAGAACTTAAAGCTCTATGGACAAATTTATGCCGTTCCAAAAAAAAAGTTGGCTGAACGCATCCAGTGGGCTTTACAGATGGGAACGTTAGAGCAAGAAACTCATACGTTAGTCGGTAGCCTGCCCATGGGGTTACGCCAGCGTTTAGCATTAGGCTGTGCTCTTTTGCATGAGCCAAAGGTACTGTTTTTAGATGAACCTACCTCAGGAATTGATCCAATAGGACGACAACAATTTTGGACGATTTTAGTGACCTTAGCCAAACAGAGTGGTGTGGCTATTTTGATCACAACGCACTACATGAGTGAGGCGGAACACTGTGATCAATTGGCTTTAATGCAAGCGGGGAAAGTGATTGCCCAAGGTAGCCCCACAAACTTAAGACAGCAAGTATCTGACGCTTTAGGTGATGTAATCAGCATGAAAGTGAATCAACCTTATGCCGCATTGGAGTTACTTAAAAAAGCCCACTACGACAAGGCTTTTTTATTTGGTAAACGGGTGCACTTGTTCTCATCGCAAGTAGCGCAAACTCAAAAAAAGGTACTTGCGTTACTTCATCAACAAGCCATAGAGGTGTTAGACGTGCAGCATTTACCCCCTACTCTGGAGGATGTATTTGTTCATTTTTTAGAATCAAATAAGATACAACCTACCGCTAATTTAAAGCCTAAAGAGTCGAGCTCTTTATGAAATGGTCTCGAATTAAAACCATCTCAACTAAGGAGTGGCTGGAAATTTGGCGAGATAAGCTCTACTTGGCTATGGCCTTTCTTATTCCCGTTATTATGATGGTGGTGTTAGGTTTTGGCATGTCGATGGATGTTGAAAAGATTCCTTTTGTAGCCATCGATTACGATAAAACAGAGCAAAGCCGAGATTATCTACATAATTTTAGTGATTCACGCTATTTTGATTATCAAGGAATGGCGGCTAATGAAAAACAGGCTGAATCCATGATGGATCAAAATAAAATTCGTTTTATTTTAATCATTCCGCCTGGTTTTCAAGAAAAATTACAAGCGGGTAGAAAGGTGCAAAGTCAGTCTTTAATTGATGGACTATTTACCTATCAATCAAAGGTCGTAAAAGGCTATGTTTTGGCGATCAATGCAAACTATAACCAGCAATTGCTACAAAATTGGTTCGCTAAAAAACAGGGGATGAAACCAAGCAATATCTCTGCAATGCTGTCTCCTGTCAGTTTAGAAACTCGCTATTTATATAATGAGCAGATGAGCAGTCTATGGTCCACTGGCTCGGGGATGATTATGTTGGTCATGTTAATGGCTCCTGCTCTTTTGACCGCTTTAGGCGTTGTGCGAGAAAAGGAGAGTGGCTCAATCTTTAATATTTACGCATCAACAGTAACACGTACGGAGTTTATCCTTGGCAAGCTATTACCTTATATTGCCATCTCATTCTTAAATCTATTAGTGCTGACTTGGATGGCTCTCGTGCTGTTTGGCGTCCCCTTTAAAGGCGATCCAGTTCTATATTTAGTGGCCTCTGTACTGTTTGTGAGTTGCGCAACAGGTATTGGGCTATTCGTTTCTATTTTAGTAAAAACACAAGCCTCTGCTGCTTTAATTACTCTTCTGGGTACCATGATTCCTGGCATGATGTTTTCGGGCTTGCTTATGCCCGTTTCTTCTATGGATACGCCCGCTAAAATAGAAGCACATTTATTACCAGGCATGTACGAATTAAATATTGTGTGGGGTAGCTTCTTAAAGGGACAAGGATGGTCTGACTTATGGGGAAATATGGCCATTTTGGCTCTGTATTCTATGGTGTTATGGGGGTTAGCTATCTGGAAATTTAAAAAACGAGTGGCCTCATAATGCGCTTATGGTGGCTAAGAGTATTTGCGTTAACCCAAAAGGAGTTATTGCAGTTTTCACGAGACATGATTTTGGTAGTCGCCGTTGCATGGTTTTTTATAGGTGAAGTTTATGTTGCAGGTTCAGGCGTGAAAATGGAATTAATTAATGCACCCGTAGTTATTATGGACCATGATCGTTCCGAAGCCTCCCGAGATTGGGCAAGCCAACTTAAAGCACCTTACTATAAGGTTTTGGGTTATGTTAACTCGCAACAAGAAGCGTATGATTTATTAGATAAAGGGGAGGTCATTGCCATATTTGATATCCCGGCTGATTTTGAAAAACGTCTATTATTGGGTCAAAAAACCTCAATCCAACTTGAGTTGGATGCAAGTAATATAATTATCGGCAACCTTGCTAACAGTTATTCGAGCTTAATGAACGCTGAATTTAACCAAAAGTGGATGCTTAAGACGATGAAAATCGTTGATGCAGAGACGATTCAAGCCCCCATGGTTGAGCTACGCCAAAAAATTTATTACAACCCAGAGGGTAAAGCCACTTGGTTTATGCCTATCTCCGAGATGATGACCGTTATTACATTATTAGCGCTTTTCTTACCTGCCGCCATGATCGTCAGAGAGAAGGAGCGCGGAACCATTGAACAACTGACCGTAGCACCTTTAACCCCATTTCAAATTTTATTTCCTAAAATACTCGCCGTTGAAATTATTATTTTATTAGGCGTGGCTGTCAGTGTATTGGGCGTGGTTGGTGCCGTATTTCAAGTTCCTTTTCGTGGCAGCTTAATACTATTTTTCTTTGTCACCATGGTGTACATCTATGCCGTTTCGGGCTTAGGTTTGTTTATCGCCAGCGTAAGTCGAAATCTTGGTCAAGCACTCATGGTATCGTTTATGGTCTTAATGCCAATGATGTTATTATCTGGAGCATGGACACCCAAAGAAGCGATGCCTGAATTTCAGCAATATTTAGTGGTACTCTCGCCGTTATCTTATTATATTGATATGGGGTATAGCATTATTTTAAAAGGGGCAACAATCCAACTCATTTGGTGGCCTTTATTGCAACTTTTTGCATTAGGAAGCATTCTATTTTGGCTTGGATTAATTCAATTTAATCGTCAATTAAAATAAAAAAGGAGCCTATGGCTCCCCTTTTTTATTACTTAAAAATTTGCCCTTGGATTAAAAGGCATTTGTTCTTCCATCTGTTTATAAAACGCTTTTTGCTCATCGGTTTCCGCTGGCGGAGTGTGAATCTGAACAATCACATACTGATTACCCGGTGTTTTGCCCAACCCGCGTCCTTTAATACGCAACTTGGTTCCCGACTGTGTGCCTGCTGCAATCCCCATTTTGATTTTCCCTTTGAGGGTAGGGATTTCAACTTTAGCACCCAGTGCCGCTTCCCAAGGGGTAATCGGCAGATCCAAATACACATCGTCGTCCTCCACTCGGAACAACGGGTGTTTTTGCAGGTTAACTTCAATAATCACATCACCCGCTGGGCCACCATTAAAACCACTGTAGCCTTTGCCTTTTACACGCACTTTTTTACCTTGCGTAATCCCAGCAGGAATTCGAACTTTAATCGGTTGTGTGTCGTAAGAGGAGGAGCTGGAACGTGCATTACCCGTCTGAACATTAATAGTGCGTTCGGTGCCTTCAATCGCCTCTTCCAACGTAATCATCACCGCAACGGTTTGATCTTCCCCTTTTCGAGGTTGTGCCTGCTGTTGTCCAAAGCCCCCCGCGCCGCCGTGTTGCTGACCAGAGAAACCACCCCCGCCACCAAACATCGAGCTAAAAATATCACTGTAGTCTTCAGCACCACCAAAGCCACCCGCACCTTGTTGATATCCACCACCAAAGCCACCGGCTTGACGTTGTTCATAATCGGCACCAAATTGGTCATACATCGCCCGTTTTTCAGAGTCACTTAAGGTCTCATAGGCTTCACTGATCTCTTTAAACTTGGTTTCATCGCCCGTGGGTTTATCAGGGTGGTATTTAGCTGCCATTTTACGGTAGGCTTTTTTAATTTCTGCATCACTCGCCGAGCGGGAAACACCTAAACTCGCATAATAATCTTGGCTCATTAATTTAATTCCCTCTAATATTCTTAATTTATGTCAATAATGCCATATAAATAAGGGCTAAAACCAACTATTTCAAGCGTAATGGATTAATTTTTACCCCCCCTATTTATGATGGAGGCCATACGCCTTTTTTCACTTTATATTATTTTAGTTACTATTAGGGTATATTATAAACCGATTTTAAATAGCTTCTTATTTAGTCACAACTCAGCGAATAATAAATCTATTTATAAAACAACCTTATTTATAACGAGAAAATACCATGACCAATAATGCATCCTTTGCTGGGCAAAAAGCGCCTTACAGCCTACTCGAAAATATCCCTAAACTGATGACGGATTACTACACCCTCAAACCAGATGCAAACCAAGCCAGTCATGCGGTAAGTTTTGGTACCTCGGGACACCGTGGTTGTTCCAGTCAATCTACTTTTAATGAAGACCATATTGCCGCCATCTGCCAAGCAATTGTAGAGTACCGTTATTTACAAAACACAAATGGCCCTATCTTCATTGGCATGGATACACACGCACTGTCCGAAGCTGCACACGCCACCGCCATTGAGGTGTTTGCCGCCAACCAAGTTCATATTATTATTCAGTCCAACGGTCGTTACACCCCTACACCAGTTATTTCAAATGCTATTTTACGTCATAACCAAGGCAAACATGCAGGACTCGCCGATGGAATCGTTATTACCCCGTCACACAACCCGCCCAAAGATGGTGGCTTTAAATACAATACCCCTAATGGTGGCCCAGCCGATACCGAAGCCACCTCTTGGATTCAAGACCGTGCCAATGCCATCATTCAAGACCAACTTCGCAAGGTTAAACGTATCGCCTTGGTCAAGGCCTTAGAGTCCGAGTATGTCACTCCTATGGACTTAATTACCCCCTACGTTGAAGCTTTAGACCAAGTGGTGAACATGCAAGCCATCAAAAAAGCAGGGCTCAAACTGGCGGTAGATCCAATGGGGGGGGCGGCCATTGACTTTTGGCAGCCCATTGCTGATTTTTACGGTTTAAATTTAGAGATTGTTAACCCACAGGTTGACCCAACTTTTTCATTTATGCACGTCGATAAAGATGGCAAAATTCGTATGGATTGCTCCTCCTCGTATGCCATGGCAGGGCTGATTAACTTAAAAGACCAATACGATTTAGCCTTTGCTAATGATCCCGATGTTGATCGCCATGGTATTGTCACTAAATCGGTCGGGCTGATGAATCCAAACCACTATCTCGCCGTGGTGATTCAATACCTATTTACCCACCGTCCCAAATGGCCAAACAACGCCGCTGTGGGTAAAACCTTAGTTTCAAGCTCTATGATTGATCGAGTCGCCAACGCATTAAATCTCAATTTATCCGAAGTACCCGTTGGCTTTAAATGGTTTGTAGAAGGGTTAGAAACGGGTGAATTTGGCTTTGGAGGAGAGGAGTCTGCCGGAGCCTCTTTTTTAGCGATGGATGGCTCACCTTGGAGCACCGATAAAGATGGTATTATTCTTAACTTATTGGCTGCTGAAATCACGGCTGTCACGGGCAAAGACCCAGGAGAGCTGTATCAAGAACTGACCAAGCAATTTGGCAACCCCATCTACCGCCGAATTGATGCCCCCGCCACACGAGAAGAGAAGGCAATTTTAAGCAACTTATCGCCCGATATGGTTAAAGCCGATACGCTTGCGGGTGAAAAAATCACCGCCAAACTGACCCATGCGCCAGGTAATGGTGCGGCGATAGGGGGGTTAAAAATTACCACTGACAACGGTTGGTTTGCCGCACGCCCATCAGGTACCGAAGACATTTATAAAATTTATGCCGAAAGCTTTAAAGACACTGCGCATTTAGAAGAAATATTAGAAGAGGCGAAAGCCATTGTAAACGAGGCATTGAGTTAACCCACGCCAGTAGGTTGGTGGTGAGCTTGCAAACCCCAACCTACCATTACATAAATGGGGGTTATTTTTTATACAACGTATCCGGATCAATTAACGGCGCAGTGGTAATCAACACCTTCTCTCCCTCCACTTGACTGTAAAAACAACTTCTTCTGCCCGTATGGCAAGCAGGGCCTGTTTGGTCAACGGTTAATAAAATGGTGTCACCATCGCAATCAAACGCTAACGATTTCAACAACTGAACCTGACCAGACTCCTCCCCTTTTCGCCAATAATTTTGACGTGAACGCGACCAATAGCATACACGCCCTGTTTTAAGGGTCTCTTCTAACGATTGTAAATTCATCCACGCCATCATCAATACTTCTTTGGTATCAAACTGCTGTGCAATGGCTGGAATCAAACCGTTTTTATCAAACTTAACCTGTGTTTTTAACTGCGACCAATCAAAGCTATCGCCTTGTTTAGACTTTTCAAGTTGCTTAAAAGAGGGGGGGGAAGAATTTTTTTGACACATAATTTTACCCCCCCCTATTTACGTTTTGCGTTTGCAAACGCGGCTGCAAATGGGTTATTGCTAATCACATCTTTCACTTTGGCAACTTTCTTTTGCTGTACTTCCGATTTGCGCCCTTTTTCAAGCATCGCCTTAAACAGTTCAGCCGTAGCACGAGCATCTGCTAACGCATCATGCGCATCCCCTGGGAAAGGTTTGCCTAATACTTTCTCATACGCCATCGTCAATTTAGGTGTTTTGTAAAACCAATACATGCCTTCACTGTGCCAACGCATAGCGCCATGTAAATCTTTGCTGAGTTCCGCCACATCTAACCAAGTGTTATAATCCAATTCAAACGTAAGCGTCTTTTTTTCTGCACTTTTTTCAAGGTACATAAAATCACTTTCAGTACTATAAGCCAACACCACATCCGCATCTTTTAGCACCGCATGAATATCATCCCATGCATCCGCCAATAACGGTTGACCTTCAACCATCTCGGTGGTGATATTGTGTTTTTCATTCTCTGGAACGTCGTAACCGGGGTTAATCAATTGATTAAATAACTCGTTGCCTTCCAGATCACAGGCAGAAATTTGAATAATATCCGCTTCTGGGTGCGTCGAGACATTGGTGGCTTCAATATCAATGCAAACCACTTTTTTACCCTTAAGGGTCTGCTCATGTTCCTTCAATTTATACAGCGCATCATTACGACGCTCTTGAATCAAATCAATCACATCAGAGTCACAAAACTCTTTGAGCATCGCCTCAATCTTTTTGCGTAATTTAGGCAACGACTTGGTCAGTGCCGCTTGCACCTCTTCATCCTCTGAACATTTTTCAATAAACGCCTGTACCGTATGCGCTTCTTCATTAATCATTAACTGCTCTAACAGTGAGTCGGTTAATTTTTTAACATCATAATCCATTGCTTCCAACGGAGGAATAATCACCTTCGCATTTAAAAGGGATCGTTCACCCTTTGCAGGAGAGGCCATAATTTCAACCCCTCGAATATTCAAGCCATCGGATGCGGCCACCGCAACAAGATACTCTTTTAAAGGCTGATGACGTTTATCAATTAGGATTAGTTGTGCGTTGCTCATAGTGATTATTTTTAAGTTGCTGAAAAGGAGGGTTATTCTAACAGAGACCTTTGCATGAATTACGTTAACCTACTTGCATCTAACGTGTTTATATTTTGAAAACACCTTTTTTCTTTAGAAAAATCAACGGTAGTATGAGCGTGGTCAGTAATCCACCGAGAAACACTTAAATGCGATTGCTTAAGTGCCTGTTCTAAAGCAGGTTGCATACTGCGATGCATTAAGAGATACAGCGGCTGAATTCGTTCACCATCATGTACCACTACCAGTGGCGCAGGCTGATTTTGATATGCGAAGATCAGTCGTTCAATCAGGTTCTTAGGTAAGCTGGGGTTATCACACGGTACACATACAATCCACTCAGTATCCACATGGTTCCAAGCCGCATGCATTCCCGATAAAGGCCCTAAAAACCCTGGATACTCATCAAAAAACTGAGGTAGGTCATACGCCTGATACGCTAACGAATCCCCATTTACATTTAACCAAATAGGCCGCTTTAAAGGCTCTAAATTTTGCAATACATGGGTTAACAAGGGCTGCCCCTGATAAGAGAGCAGTGCTTTTTGGCGAAAGCCCACGCGCTTACCCTGCCCCCCCGCTAAGATCACAATCGACACATTTGAACAATGGGGGGGGGAAATTTTACCCCCCCTACTTATAGGCATGTTTTAAACCGTACTTTCATTAAATATTTCAGCCTTTCAACCATTTAATCAACGTTTGATTAAACAGTTCAATATCAATCGGTTTGGTGATGTAATCATCCATACCAACCGAAAAACAGCGCTCACGATCTTCAGGCATCGCATTAGCGGTCAGAGCCACAATGGGAATAGGCTGATGTTGGTGACTTAATGCCTCCTCCTTACGAATTAAAATGGTCGCTTCATAGCCATCCATTACTGGCATTTGACAGTCCATTAAAATTAAGTCGTATTTTTTGGCATCCATTCGCCAAAAAGAGAGTCCTTCCAGTCCATTTTTTGCAATATCAATCCGTCCGCCTAAACGCTGAACAAAAGCAAGAACAATCTCTTGATTGGTTTCATTGTCTTCAATTAATAAAATGGTCTTATTGGCGAGCACCGCTTCACTTACTTTTTGTATACCCTCTTGTACTTTTTTAGGCTGCGTTTTATCTTCCAAGCACGGAACGGGTGAACGATATTGAAACGGCAGTTCAACCCAAAATAGACTGCCTTTATTTTGCTCAGACACCACGCCAATACTTCCTCCCATTAACTCAACCAACTGCTTGGAGATGGCGAGGCCTAATCCCGTTCCACCAAACTTACGCGTGGTGGAATCATCTGCTTGGGTAAAGGAGTCAAACAACTGCTCAAGACTCTCCTTTGCAATGCCAATTCCTGTATCTTTTACTTCAATAAGTACCTGCATCAAATCGGATGTACTGTTTTCCAATGCTTGGGCTTTAACCAATACCTCCACTGTCCCCTGCGGAGAAAATTTAATCGCATTACTTAATAAATTTAACAACACCTGCTGTACTCGTCCGGCATCTCCCACAAGCTGAAGTTGGCTAGGTAGGTCACTTTCAAAAAATAACTGAACCTCCTCTTCTTGTGCTTGCACCTGTACAATTTGCAATGCATCCTGAACCACTGTATTCAAATCAAAGGCTTTGAATTCTAAATTTACCCCCCCCTCGTCCAATTTTGCAAAGTCCAAAATATTATTAACAACTTTCAATAACGATTGGCCACTGTGCTCAATCGCTTGTAAGTACATCGATTGCTGTGCATTCAACGGTGTATTTCGTAATAAGTTGGACATACCTAATACCCCATTTAAAGGGGTTCGAATCTCATGACTCATGGTCGCAACAAAGCGGCTTCGTGCTTTTGCCAACGCTTCCGCACGCTCTTTTGCAATTTGCATTTGCTGCTGTGCTTTAATCTGTATTGAAATATCTCGAATCATATACACCAGCTGAACATCTTCAACACTGTCCACACGGCTAAACCCAACCTCGACTGCAAAAGTTTTTCCTTCTCGGGTGATCGCTGTTACCACCGTATCCACACCTAATAAAAGAGAGTAACTTCCCTCTTTTTTTAACAGTTGCTCAATACGCTGGTGCCAGCCCGCTTGGGAGGTTTCATAAATGCATAAATCCAAAGAGAGTCCCACTAAATCTTCACGCTCATAACCAAACATCTTTTCAAAGGCTTGATTCACTCTTAACACCACCCCATATCGATCAGTAATTGCTAACGCATCTGGAGCGCTTTCAATCAATCGATTCGCTCTTTGCTCTGCCATTTTTTGAGCATGAATCGAGGTCACATAACTTTGTAAATGAAGTGGTTTTCCTTGTGCGTCGTAAACGATACGCGTTAAATCATATACCCAGCGATACCCTTGATATTTTGCATACCGTACTCGATACTCTAAACTCACCTCTTTTTCATGGTGCGTGCAGGCGTTTAAAATGGCCACTTGCACCGCGGCTATATCTTCCAATAAAATAATGTCGGTAAACGAATCTTTATTTAAGACCTCTTGCACCCCGCACCCTAATAACGCATGAACATTCGGAGAGACATACTCAACCGCCATTTGATTATCGGCCTTTTTTTGAAATAAAACCGTAGGGCCTGTATTAAACAGAGCGTCTTGAACTGAGTTATTTTCTAATCGCTTTCTCGTTTGCTCAATTCGATACAATGAACGAAAAAGAATAACCATTAACAGTAAAAAGGAACTCAAAAAGACGGTCGCAGCCCAACAGACTCGGTGCGTATAATTAGAAAAAACACCTCCTTTTGTCACCCCCAACAATGTCCACTTTCCATTTAAAACACGGGATTGAATCAAACTGTTATCAAAGACCTTCTGATCCAATACCGCCCCATAACGACTCTCAGCCACACCTTTCGCAGATGCAATTACTTTATAAGGCACTGCGGAGCGTACTAAAATAAACTCAAATTCATCGGTATCAAAATGTGCAATCAACGACTGATACATGTCAAATTTAAAGCTTAAAAATAACACAGAGCGATGCTCCTTATCCCCTAAAGGGTAAGCCACATCATAATGAATACTGCCATCCGGTGAGTTATGAGGCCCAAAAAAAGAGACTTTAGGAGATAATGAAACCAAATGACGCTGAATATCGGTCTGGCAAGCCATTCCAATGTGCAATTGCTCGCTGCCGACCATCGTTGTCCCTTGCCCATCTAATACAGCAAACTGCGTAGCATTGGGCAAGAGCCCTCGAATATACCCTGTTATCTCAACCAGATCAGACGCATTCCCTTGCCCTTGAGACAAAGACTTAATCCGTTCAGCATTATGAAACGCCAACGCCTTGACCATTAAACGTTGCTGCGCAAGACGCTCATCAATCACATTGGCTAATCCCTTGGCAGAAATGCTCGCACCCACCACAACGCGCTCTTGCTGTTGCTGGATTAAATAACTTGAAAAGAAATAGACAAAAACAGTCAAACCGATGGCAAGCAGCCAAAACAAAATTGATAACGTACTAAGAGAGAAGCCGACCCTTAAAAAAGAGAACCATGGCGATATATTTTTTTTATGCAAAAAATTGTCCCATTAATAAAACGACGTAAAACCAAGGTGGTAAACCACAAGCTATTAAGTATATATACAGACCAAACCATACCAAAAAAAACCTGAAAAAATCAAGAACATGCTCCACTCTACCCGAGCAAGTTTTAAATTTCAATGCCGTTATGACGTACGTAATCTGATTATTTCTAAACTAAAAGAGCATTTCTACTTTTTTACACTAGAATCAAACCTTCCTTTACCATAGAATGACAACATCCATTTACATTCATAGGAGTTAACGCATGCGCAATAACCAGCCCATTACGAATGAAGAGTACATTATTCCAGAAGGCTTAACACTGGTTTCCAAAACCGATCTTTCAGGGAACATTATTGAATGCAATGATGCCTTTGAGGCCGCCAGTGGTTTTTCACGCGACCAATTGATTGGGCAGCCACACAATATCATTCGCCACCCAGATGTACCTGAGGCGGTGTTTGCAGATTTATGGAACTCCCTAAAGTCTGGCGAAACGTGGTCTCAAATTGTTAAAAATCGCCGTGCTGATGGCGGATTTTACTGGGTTAGAGCTAATGCTACCCCGATTTACACAAAAGGAAAAATAAGCGGTTACATGTCGGTGCGAACCCCCGCAACCGAAGCTGAAAAATCTGCAGCTTCCCAAGCTTATAAAGACATCAAGGCAGGTAAAGCTAAAATCCAAGCCGCTCGTATTTTTTACGGCATTAACTGGAATAAATTTAACGTTCTCTCTCGATTACCCATGCAGTATCAACTGCCTTTTTTAATGCTACTGGTGTACATCATTCCACTCTCAGCTTACGCTATCTCAGATGGGTATAGCTTACTTACTTTATTAGGCGTTGCCCTATTTGGCCTTATCCCACCAGCCTTATATGGCCTACACCTCAATAAAGTACAAAGAGAGACCCAAAAAGACCTTTTAACCATTGCCTCACGCGAGCACTTAAGCAATGAATGGTTTGACCCTAAAACTCCTCTTGGTAAGAAAAAAGTGGCCATGCGTGCCGTTTATCTTGCTGCTCGTGAACAAATTGAAGAGTCGGCCTATCAGCTAGATAATGCTCGCCTATTGCAAACGGCGATGGATCAAGTCTCTACCAATATTATGATTACTGATGCTAATCTTCATATTAACTATATGAACCAACATATGCTGACTTTTTTAAAAGATAAAGAGCCTGATCTGAAATCTGTTCTCCCATACTTTGACGCATCTAAATTGATTGGCAAAAATATTGATATTTTCCACAAAGACCCCTCGCATCAACGTGGATTACTCAATAAACTGACCGAACCTTACTTGGGTAAAATCACCATCGAAGATACCTCTCTTGAACTGTACGTTATTCCTGTTTTCAATCGTGCGGGTGTGCGTACCGCAACCATTGCAGAGTGGCGCGATAAATCAGCTGAAGTTCAACTGTTACACGAGGTCAATGCAACCGTTCAAGCGGCCAAAGCAGGACAACTCAATAGCCGTATTGATT
>WFQP01000030.1 GCA_015487015.1 Thiomicrorhabdus sp. | reverse complement strand
GGCGAATAACGGGGATCGAACCCGCGACAACCGGAATCACAATCCGGGGCTCTACCAACTGAGCTATATCCGCCATAATAGATGTCATACAAGACTGCAAGACAATATTACTTTAAAACTAACGGGGGTTACCATTTAAAGTAAATGGTGCGCCCATCAGGATTCGAACCTGAAACCCTCGCCTTAGAAGGGCGATGCACTATCCAGTTGTGCTATGGGCGCTTAGGGGAAGCTCTGATTAATCAGAGCTTCCTCAGGAAACTTCTCGTGAAAGAAGTTCATATCGAACCTTTTTACCATTAACCTGAAGGGGATGTATTCCAATTCAAGTTAATAAGAATATGGTCGGAGTGGAGGGATTTGAACCCCCGACCACCTGTACCCAAAACAGGTGCGCTACCAAGCTGCGCTACACTCCGATAAGATGTGGCGTATTGTATAGACGCCCCCTTTAGCTGTCAACTATAAAATCATTAAAAACACAGCCTTTTTTAAAACAACTTTAGTCAAGGTGTTTTTTTACAAAATCGGTTATGATACCCGCACTATTTTTATCCACGTTTTATGCTAGGGAGAACCTCTCGTTATGTCAGCCAATATTCTCGATGGTAAGCTTATCGCTGCCGAACTCCGTCAATCAATTAAACAAGAAGTGGATGCACAAGTTGCCGCGGGTAACATTCGACCAGGCTTAGCCGTCATTATGGTCGGAGAAGATCCTGCATCTCAAGTGTATGTAAGAAATAAAAAAATTGCCTGTGAAAAAGCGGGGTTTAATGACGTCTCTGAAGTTCTACCCGCCAACACCTCTCAAGCAGAGGTATTGGCCCTCATTGATAAACTCAATGCAGACGACACAGTACACGGTATTATTGTACAACTGCCTGTGCCAGAGCATATTGATCCTAAAGCGATCATTGAACGCATTTCACCTACCAAAGACGTAGACGGGTTTCACCCTTACAATGTAGGACGTTTAGCAACGGGCGCTCCTCTACTTGCCCCTTGTACACCACATGGCGTAATGACTATGCTTGAAAAAACAGGCATTCCTATACGTGGTTTAAATGCCGTTATTGTGGGCGCTTCCAATATCGTAGGCGTTCCTATGGCACTTGAGTTACTGAATGCTCGAGCCACCATTACCGTTTGCCACAGCGCAACCAAAGACCTTGCCAAAAAAGTATCCGAGGCTGACTTAGTCGTCGTCGGTGTAGGTATTCCAAACATGGTAAAAGGTGAGTGGATAAAAGAAGACGCAATCGTAATTGATGTAGGCATCAACCGCCTCGATGACGGAACGCTATGTGGTGATGTTGAATTTGATTCTGCAAAAGAAAAAGCCAGCTGGATCACACCTGTTCCAGGTGGTGTTGGCCCAATGACCATTGCAACGTTACTCCACAACACATTAAAAGTGGCTTACCACTTAAAGTAACGTTATTTAAAATGCTTACCCTGCTTACGGCTTGGGTAAGTATTTCAACTTTTCTCCCCCCCCTTCTCTTTTAGCAAACTCTGAAATACGCCTTTACAATCTCAACTAAAAAAAATGCTATATTGAGACATCAACCTTACTTCTTCGAGATAGACCATGACGCTTTTTCAAATAAAAATAATTATTCAGCTGAAAAAACAACATTTTAGTATTACCAATACTGCTGACTCCTTAAATGTGGTGCAGTCTGCCATTAGCAGGCAAATAAAGTTAATTGAAGAAGAGCTTGGACTCCCCCTCTTTATTAAAAAAGGGAAACGCTATTTAGATTTTACCAAAGAGGGCTATGTAATTTATGATCAAGCTCTCAAAATAGAGCAAGCCAGTAATAACATTCTTAAATTCTCTCAAGAGGCCTTACAAGAGAAAAAAGGCCGAATTCGAATTGCAACGACACACACACAAGCCAAATATTTTTTACCCAAATACTTAACTCGCTTTAGGGAGTTATATCCTCAAGTAAGCTTTGAAATTGAGCAATCAACACCAGCGGACTTAATTAAAAAAGTCATTGAATCCAAAGCAGATATTGCCATATCAACCGAGCAAATTGACAGCGATGACAGCCTGATCACTCAGTTTTGTTATCAATGGCATCATGCTCTTATTTTGCCAAAAGAGCACCCGTTAACTCAATTTAACGAAGAGACAATTACCTTAAAAGAGATCTCAAAATACCCCATTTTAAGCTATGTTCATGGCTTTACGGGGGGGGGAATTATTCAACGAGAATTCAAAAAAAGAAAGTTAGACGTAAAAATTGGCTTAGCCGCATCCGACTCAGACACCATTAAGACTTATGTAAAGCTCGGATTTGGGATTGGAATTATTGCTGAAATGGCTTATGACTCACAACTTGACCAACCGCTTGCAGTGATTAGCTTAAAAAACCTACTGCCTCAATTTGATACTAAAATTTCCTATTTAAAAGACGCCTTTCAGCCTAAATATTTACAACGTTTTATTGAGCTGGTAACAGAACAAAACCACTAAATAAGAGTTACGACTCTAAAATTTTACAAAAAAAAAGCCTCATCAATGATGAGGCTTTTTCATACACAATCACTTTTGTTCTCGTAAAACGTTACGCCACTTTTAACGCACTCTGAGGCGTTGCTTCTAGCGCAGCAATACGATCTTCTAGCGGAGGATGAGAGGTGAACAACTGTCCAATCTTACTCTTACCAGAAGAGATACCCAATGCCGCCATTTGATCAGGTAATTCACCCGGTTGCATAGTTTGCAAACGACGTAGCGCAGCAATCATATTCTCTTTACCTGCAAGATAAGCCCCGCCATTGTCCGCATGAAACTCTCGTTTACGTGAAAACCACATGGCAATAATACTGGCTAAAATACCAAATAATACTTGCGCAATAATATCCACAATAATAAAAGTCCAGCTATGACCTTCAGATTCATTCTTAAGAATCACACGATCCACAACATAGGCCACAATCTTCGCAAAGAAGATAACAAAGGTATTCAACACCCCTTGTAATAACGCCATGGTCACCATGTCGCCATTGGCAACGTGCGCCACTTCATGCCCTAATACAGCCTCTACTTCATTCTGACGCATATTACGCATAAGACCTGTTGAAACGGCAACCAATGAGCTGTTCTTAGTCATTCCCGTTGCAAAAGCATTAGGCTCTGGTGAGTCATAAATAGCCACCTCAGGTGTTTTAATACCTGCTTTTTCAGCTTGACGCTTAACGGTATCCACCAACCATTGCTCATCCGCATTACGAGGCTGCTCAATAACTTTGGCACCTGTCGACATTTTTGCCATCCACTTTGACATTGCTAACGAAATAAACGAGCCTGCAAAACCAAAAATTAAAGCAAACATAAATAAATTATTTAGGTTAAGGCTGGTGCCTTCCATGTAGCTGCCTACACCTAAAATATTCATCGCCAACATTGCAACGGCAATCACTGCAATGTTTGTTAATAAAAATAAACCGATACGTTTCATTTAGAACGCTCCTTAAAATAAAATTTTAAAAATCTAGAGTTGTCCCAAACAGGTTGGAACAAGTAATTTATATGGTTAATATAAGGTTTTTTTATAACCTTTCAAGTTTTTTCAATCACTTTTTTTAAAAAAACTACTTATTTTAGCTTAGAAACCAACATTTTATTCACTTGACCTGGATTAGCCTGACCACCAGAAGCTTTCATAATTTGCCCAACAAAATAGCCCAACATTTTAGTTTGTCCCGCTTTGTAAGCTTCAACTTGCTCTGGATTATTTGCCAGAACATCATCCACCAAGCTTTCAATCGCTCCCGTATCGGTAATTTGCTTTAACCCTTTCACATCAATAATTTCGTCAGCCGACCCTTCACCATTCCACATGGCTTCAAAGACTTGCTTGGCAATTTTGCCCGAAATACTATTATCTAAAATACGAAGGATCATACCAGCCAAACCTTCCGCACTCACGGGTGACTGTTCAACCGACAAACTATCTCGATTTAAGGCCGCAGAAAAACCAGAGGTCATCCAGTTTGCACATAACTTAATATCTTTTGCTTCGGTTAGTTCAACCACCTTTTCAAAAAATTCAGCCATCGCTCTAGAGCTGGTCAATACACTGGCGTCATATTCGCTCAAGCCAAATTCCGAAACAAAGCGAATACGCTTAGCATCTGGCAGCTCAGGCAGCGTTGCTCTAATCGCTTCAATCTCTTCATCGGTAATAATGATCGGCAATAAATCAGGACAAGGAAAATAACGATAGTCATTGGCGTCTTCTTTGGTACGCATCGAACGGGTTGTGTTGTTATCTGCATCATACAAACGCGTCTCTTGCACAACCGTTCCGCCCCCTTCAATCAACTCAATTTGACGCTCAATCTCGATTTCAATGGCCTTTTCAATAAAGCGAAAAGAGTTAATATTTTTTAACTCTGCTCGCGTACCCAAAGGCTCACCCGGACGACGTACTGACACATTGGAATCCACCCTAAAAGAGCCTTCTTGCATATTTCCATCACAAATGCCAAGGTACTGCACTAACTCATGCATTTTTTTAGCATAAGCCACCGCCTCTTTAGCCGAAGACATGTCGGGATCAGAAACAATCTCCAATAACGGTGTACCAGAACGGTTTAAATCAACCCCTGTTTGCCCTGGCACTAAACCATGCACCGATTTACCCGCATCTTCTTCTAAGTGTGCACGCGTAACACCAATGACCTTTTTAGAGCCGTCTTCTAACTCAATCTCTAACTTTCCTTGCCCTACAATTGGAAACTCAAACTGAGACGTTTGATACCCTTTAGGCAAATCTGGATAAAAATAGTTTTTACGATCAAAAACCGAACGTTTACCAATTTCAGCATCCAAGGCAAGCCCCAGAATAATGGACTTTCCAATGACCGCTTGGTTTAACACGGGCAACATACCCGGCATACCAAGATCAATTGGGCACGCCTGAGTATTTGGCGCAGCGCCATAGGCTGTTGAAGCCCCTGAAAATATTTTTGATTTCGTGGTTAACTGAGCATGAATCTCTAACCCGATGACTACTTCCCAACTCATTTTGTTAACTCCTACTGGTACTGTGCTGGCATTTTAGTATGCCAATCGGTAACTTGCTGAAACTGATGCCCTATATTTAACAACTTAGCTTCACTAAAATAAGGACCCACAATGTGTAATCCAACGGGGCGCTCTTGAGCAAACCCAGCAGGAACCGATAACGCAGGTAATCCAGCTAAGTTAACAGGAATGGTATATAAATCGGATAAATACATACTCACCTGGTCGTCCGACTTTTCACCAATATTAAACGCAGTGGTGGGTGCAACCGGCCCCATAATGACATCACACGACTCAAACGCTTTAATAAAATCATCGCGCACCATACGGCGTAACTTCTGTGCCTTTAAATAATAGGCATCATAATACCCCGCAGACAGAGCATAAGCACCAACCATAATTCGACGTTTGACCTCTTCACCAAACCCTTCAGAACGAGAACGCTTATACAAATCTTCTAAATCTTTAGGCTGCTCACACCGATAGCCAAAACGCACACCATCAAAACGGGATAAGTTAGAAGAAGCTTCCGCAGGCGCCAAAACATAATAAGAAGGTACGGCTAATGCTTTATTAGGCAAATGCACTTCAACCACTTCCGCACCCAGTTTTTTCACTTCATCAATGGCGGCTTTTACAATGTTTGATACCTCAGGATCTAATCCTTCACCAAAGTATTCCGCAGGTACTCCAACTTTCAGCCCCTTTAATGAACGATCCAATTCAGCTGTATAGTCTGGTGTTTCACGCTCCAAGCTCGTGGAATCGCGCTCATCGAACCCAGCCATCGCATTAAGCATCCAAGCCGAATCCTCGGCCGAACGCGTCATAGGACCCGCTTGATCAAAACTAGAGGCATAGGCAATAATGCCAAAACGAGAGACCGCACCGTAGGTCGGTTTAATACCGGTAATACCGCAAAAAGCCGCAGGTTGGCGAATAGACCCCCCAGTATCCGTTCCTGTTGCCATCGGTGCTAACCCTGCGGCAATAACGGCGGCCGCACCACCTGATGAACCGCCTGGAACGGCTTTATGATCCCAAGGATTTTTGGTTGGCCCATAATAACTGCTTTCAGAAGACGAGCCCATTGCAAATTCATCCATATTGGTTTTACCCAAAATCGGCATCCCTACTTTCTTCAGCAAAGAAACAACATTGGCATCGTAGGGGGCAATAAAGTTATCCAACATCTTTGAGGCACAGCTGGTTTTAACGCCATCGGTACAAAAAATATCTTTATGTGCAACAGGAATCCCTGTTAATAATTCCGCCTCTCCCGCCGCAATTCTTCTGTCGGCCTCTTCTGCCATACTTATGGCAAGCTCTGGTGTAACGGTAATATAAGCGTTTAATTCGGCATCGTATTGATCGATTCGATCAAGGTAGTGTTGAGTCAGTTGCACACTGGTAAATTCACCCGCGCGCAATTTTTCACTCATTTGTTTAATGGTTAGATTATGCATCATCGGATATTGCTCACTCAATAACTTGGGGGACTAAATAATGTGCTTCCGCCACTGCGGGGGCAATCGCTTGTAGCTTTTCATGCTGATCCACTTCTGTCACAACATCGACTCTTAGCCTTTGTACGGCGTCCAAAGGGTGCGCCATCGGCAACACATCTTTTGTATCCGCCGCTTCCATTTGCGCAAACAACTCTAAAATATTGGACAGCTTTTCAGCCACGCCCTCTACCGCTTCTTCTCGCACGTCTATTTGCGTTAATCGCGAGATATATTTGACTTCCGTTTTCCCTAAAGACACGAGCCTCTCCAAATGTAAAAATTTTAACCGCATAAAATAACATATTTAGGCCATCTCTGCATAAATCCTTAAGGAACTCCACGCCAAAAATAGAAATCACCTTTTCAAGATTAAATGTGTTTTTCAGCGTTTCCTTAATATATACCTTCTATGCCCTTAGGAATTAAGTTAAAATATCGCCTTTATTTTATCTGTAAATTTCAAGGACGCCGCTCGATGTTTCGTAAAATCATGGGACTCTTCTCAAACGACCTTTCAATTGATTTAGGCACCGCCAACACGCTCATTTATGTTCGAGGCAAAGGAATGGTGCTCAATGAACCTTCTGTCGTCTCCATCCGAACCAGTAAACGAGGAGGAAACAGTCGTTCCATTGTGGCCGTAGGCGAAAATGCCAAGCTAATGCTTGGAAAAGAGAACCAAGATATTCAAACTATTCGCCCATTAAAAGACGGCGTTATTGCAGACTTTGAAGTCACTGAAAAAATGTTGCAGTCCTTTATTCGTAAAGTACATGAAGCCAAGTTTTTTCAACCCAGCCCACGTGTACTTGTCTGTGTGCCCTGTGGCTCAACACAAGTGGAACGCCGTGCCATTCGAGAGTCTGCGGCAGGTGCGGGAGCACGTGAAGTCTTTTTAATTGAAGAACCGATGGCTGCAGCCATCGGTGCTGGTATGCCAGTCAGTGAACCTACCGGCTCCATGGTTGTTGATATCGGTGGAGGCACAACCGAAGTAGCCACCCTCTCACTCAACGGTATTGTTTGGGCCGATTCGGTTAAAGTAGGCGGAGACCGCTTTGATGATGCGATCATTAAATATGTTCGTCGTAATTACGGCATGATTATTGGTGAAACTACCGCTGAAAAAATTAAAAAAACCATTGGAACGGCTTACCATGAAGTAACGCCTGATACGATGGAGGTGCATGGCAGTAACATTGCTGAAGCTGTTCCACGTCGCTTCACACTGAATAGTAACGAAGTATTAGAGGCTCTGCACGAGCCGCTATCTGCTATTGTTAGTGCCGTTAGAACTGCATTGGAAAATACACCACCAGAGCTTGGCGCCGATATTGCAGAACATGGTATTGTGCTAACAGGCGGAGGCGCTTTGCTTCGAAACTTAAGTACATTGCTGGCAGAAGAGACAGGAATTCCAGTTATTATTGCTGACGATCCATTGACCTGTGTCGCACGTGGTGGCGGTCGAGCATTAGAATTAATGGATGAAAAAGGTCTGGATGTTTTTTCTTTTGAGTAAAAAGATAACCCTTCAGAAACGTGTCACCATAAAGTGCGTATATAAAGCACGCGCTTTTACACAACGTCTCTGATCTGGTTCTAGGAGTAAAACATCAGCCAGTTAACCAGCCACCAACAAGAAGGGATGCATTTTGTTATTGCATTCACGCTTGCTATTGCCCTCATGGCGGCTGACCATTATGGGCAATTAATGGGCAGTTTTCGTAGCCTACTCCTAACAACTATCTCCCCTATTGAGCGCCTAGCCACCCTGCCAAAACAGTTTTACCAACTGACGACCACTGACTTTACCAATATTGATGCCCTCAAACTTGAAAATCAGCAACTCAAAACCGAGCTACTCTTAGTCAAAGCAAAGCAACAACAATTTTCAAATCTACAACTGGAAGTCTCTCGTTTAGAGTCCCTGCTTGGAACCGCTGGAAAAATCAATACCCAATCGTTACAAATAGCCACAGTCACTTACTATAGCAACAACCCGTTATCCCAATATTTAACACTCAACAAAGGGCAACTCAAAAACGTGGTTGAGCAACAAACGGTGATTGATTCAAAAGGTATTATGGGGCAAATTATCAGCACTGCCCCCACATACTCTCGCGTACTATTAATTACCGATCCTGACCATCAAATCCCAATAAGGATTCAACGCACTGGTCAACGAGGCATCTTAAGTGGCACAGGACATGAAACCACTCAACTCGAGTTTATACCCAAAAATAGCTTAGTTGAAGTAGGTGACTTACTAGAAAGTTCTGGTTTGGGCGGCGTATTCCCTGCGGGATACCCCGTTGCAGTCATTACTCAAATCGAAAATAAAAATGGAAACCCTTACCTAGATATCACTGCAACACCTGTGGCTGACCTATTCCAGTCCCATAAAGTCCTCATATTGTCTCAAGCCACCCCTTACTTAAATTTTGATGAAGATTTAACGGAGTCTTCGGATGTCAAATAAACTCTTTAGCCTTAAAACATCCCAAGCCCGTTGGGTCATTTTAATTTCATACATCATCGCTTTAGCGCTCGATACCATTGCGTTATTTGGACACTCCTCTCCAATTATCCCCCCCTTAACACTCTTCTTTTTACTCTACTGGTGTGCACATTTTTTAGATAGAACCCACCTGTTTTCGGCATTTATATTAGGATTATTAGCCGATACTCTCTACCAAACCACACTGGGGGCTCACGCTTTACTCTTCAGTATCATTACCTTCTTAATGATTCGTCATCGACTACGATTCAAAGGTTACCCTATTTGGCAGCAAGCTTTTTTTATCAGTCTATACATGATGTGCTACCAACTACTGAACTACCTCTTCTTTAACCCAGTATTAAGCAGCAATGATGTTGTACAATACTGGACAATGCCCGCTCTCAGTATTTTACTTTGGCCTATACTGGCTTATAGCTTAGGAAAAGTAACCAACACTGCCAACCATGATTAACCCTCAGGATACTTAAAGCCCAATGCCTGAATACCTTGATTTTAACAGTGACAGTGACAAATTTAATCAAAACAAACGGTTTCGTTTGCGTCTGTACATTGCTTTTCTTTTTACCCTAATTCTCTTTGCAATTCTTATTGCACGCATGACCCAACTTCAATGGCTTGAACATGAACGTTACAAAGGGCTGGCCGAAGGTAACCGAATTTCAATCGAAACTCTTCCACCCACTCGTGGAAAAATATTTGATCGAAACCATATTTTATTAGCCGATAATCAGCCCGTTTATGCACTCAAGCTTATTCGTGAAAAGATGGAGAACATTGATTCCGCCAACCTTGCGATACAAGTTATTTTAAATAACGTTGAACCTAAGCGAGTTCACGATTTTTTTGAAAAATTTAAAAAGCGCAATCGATCCAAAAGCTATACGCTTCCCTTCACCTTAAGCGAAGAGCAAGCGGCACAATTTTCAGTCATCAGTCACAAACACCCCGGTGTCACACTCTCCGCACGACTTAAACGAACCTACCCATATGGAGCAACCGCAGTGCATGCTCTGGGCTATGTTGGACGCATCAATCAAAAAGAATTAAAAAATCTAGACCCTAAAGAGTACCGAGGTACCGATATTATTGGTAAATCGGGTATCGAAAAATACTATGAAAGTACCTTACATGGCTTGCCAGGCATTCAGCAAATTGAAACCAATGTTCGAGGACGTGTACTTCGAAAACTCGAAACACTTCCGGCCACCCCTGGAGAAGACATTCACCTCACTCTGGATATAAAGCTTCAACAATTTGCCGAATCTCTCATGGGAGAAATGCGTGGCTCTATTATTGCCATCAACCCTCAAAATGGTGAAGTGCTTGCCTTTGTGAGTACGCCTGTTTTTGATCCAAACCTTTTTGTCGATGGCATTGACCATAAATCCTATAATGCACTGCTCAATGATCCAAACCGTCCCTTTATCAACCGTGCCATTAACGGACGCTACCCACCTGGCTCAACCACTAAGCCTTTTATGGCTCTAGGTGCCATCGAAAACAACTTTATCTCCCCCAATAAAAAAATATACGATCCTGGATTTTTAGTCTACAAAGACCACCGCTATCGTGACTGGAAGCGGAGAGGGCACGGACTGGTGGACATGAACAAAGCAATAGTTGAATCCTGTGACACCTATTTTTATGAACTCAGTCTAGACATGGGCATTGATAACATTCATGCCGCATTATCCCCTTTTGGCTTTGGTGAATATACAGGCATTGACATTCATGGAGAGTCCAAGGGTATTTTACCCTCCCAAAAGTGGAAAAAAGAGGTTAAAGGAAAATCATGGTTTCGAGGTGAGACCATCATATCGTCCATTGGACAGGGCTATAATCTGACCACTCCATTACAACTTGCAAGAGCGACAGCCATTTTAGCCAACCGAGGTAAAATCATTCGACCTCACCTCGTTCGCTCGCACAAAACAGAAACCTTAGATCAGATTGAAATTAAAAAAATATCCAATTGGGAGAAGGTTATTACCAGCATGGAAAATGTTATGCACAGTAAAAAAGGCACCGCACGAAAGCATGCCATGCACCTCCCCTTTAAAATGGCGGGAAAAACAGGTACGGCACAAGTTTTTAGCTTAAACGCTGGGGACTATGATGCCGAAACATTAGATAAAAAGCTTCATGACCACTCTTTATTTATTGGGTTTGCCCCCGTTAACAACCCTAAAATAGCCATTTCAGTGATTGCTGAAAACTCAGGAAGTGGCAGTAAAACCGCCGCTCCCATTGGCGTTAAAGTCATCGAACAATTTTTGAAAATATACTATTCAGATACCTACTACCCTGAACAAGACTCAGTGAATCAACGTGAAAATTAACAACATCCAAACACAACAGGTTTACCGCAAAAATAAAGGTTTCCTAGAAACTATCCATATTGATGGCTGGTTACTGCTCGGTATTTTATTGCTGCTGGCCACCAGTGTGGCCATTGTATACAGTGCATCCGGTGGTGACGAAGCTGTTATGACACGCCAGATTATTCGCATTGGATTTGCTCTCACACTCATGTTACTTTTTGCACAAATCCCGCCTAATATTCTCTATATTTTTACCCCTTGGCTTTTTTTACTGGGCATTATTATGCTCATTAGCGTTCTTCTTTTTGGTCAAATAGGCAAAGGTGCACAACGCTGGCTAGATATTGGACCAGTGCGTTTCCAGCCATCGGAACTCATGAAGCTGATATTACCGATGACCGTTGCATGGCTCTTTGCGCACAGCCAATACCCCCCCTCCGTTTCGCGCTTAATACTGGGAACCGTTTTAATTGCCTTTACAGGTAGCTTAATTGTTGTTCAGCCTGACTTAGGAACATCATTACTCATTGGCTTAAGTGGATTATCAGTACTCTTCTTTGCAGGACTCCCTTGGAAAGTTATCTTTACCGCCATTGCTGGTGTGGTTCTCAGTGCCCCCATTGCATGGCATTTTATGCACGCCTACCAAAAACAGCGTGTCCTTACCTTCTTAACCCCCGAATCAGACCCACTTGGCAGTGGTTACCATATTATTCAATCCAAAATAGCGATTGGCTCTGGAGGCATTGATGGCAAAGGTTACATGGGCAGCACCCAAGCACATTTGGAATTTTTACCTGAAAGTACCACCGATTTTATTTTTTCGGTACTTGCAGAAGAGTTTGGTTTATTAGGTGTCATTGGCCTACTCATGCTGTATAGCTTTGTCATTGCCAGAGGGCTGTATATTGCCTCACAAGCACAAGACAACTTTACACGCCTCATTGCCGCTGGTTTTATGATGACTCTATTTGTCTATATATTTGTCAATATAGGCATGGTCAGTGGTTTACTTCCCGTTGTTGGACTCCCCCTTCCACTCATGAGTTATGGCGGAAGCTCACTGGTTACCCTAATGATTAGCTTTGGTATTCTAATGTCAATCCATACGCATAAAAAATTGCTGACAAAATAAACACCCCTAATTTAGGCGTACGCCTGCATTTCGATTCCAACAAAACTATGGTACATTACTCTTTTTATTCCGCTTAAAATTTTAGAGAAGATATGCTTGCTATGTCAAACTTACGCCGTGTTTTACCGTTCTTAGTTCTATTTACTGTCAGTGCTTTTCAAAGTGTTTCCGCACAACCAACACCTAATGCACCCCATGTAAATAAGCCCAATACAAATAAGCCTTATGTCATTCCTTCCCCCCCATCCATTGCCGCCGAGTCATTCCTATTAATTGACTTTCACAGTGGTCATGTTTTAGCCAGCAAAAATGCAAATGAGCGTGTTGAACCCGCCAGTTTAACCAAAATAATGACCGGCTACGTGGTCATCAATGAACTCAAAAATGACAACATCAGCATGGACGATATGGTCACCATCAGCCATAAAGCTTGGAAAATGCCTGGCTCTAAAATGTTTATTGAAGTAGGAAAACAAGTCTCTGTTCGTGACTTAATTAAAGGCATGGTCATTCAGTCAGGTAACGATGCCAGTGTGGCACTGGCTGAAATGGTAGCGGGCAGTGAAGAGGTATTTGCACAGCTCATGAACAAATACGCAGCCTCCATTGGCATGACCAATACGCACTTTGTCAATGCAACAGGACTGCCACATAAAGACCACTACACCAGTGCACACGATTTGGCTCTTCTAACCAAGGCGTTAATTACCGAGTTTCCAGAAGAGTACAAATGGTACTCTGAGAAAAAATTTACCTTCAATGGCATCACACAATACAATCGTAACAAACTTCTTTGGCAAGACCCGACCGTTGATGGCTTAAAAACAGGCCACACTAACAGCGCGGGTTACTGCTTGGTTGCCTCAGCTTTACGTGATGAAACTCGTTTGATCAGTGTTATCCTCGGTGCAACCGGTGCTGAAAAGCGTGTTCAAGAGACACAAAAATTATTAAACTACGGCTTTCGATTTTTCGAAACCCATAAACTTTACAGTGCTGGACAACGCCTAAATGATGCGGTTGTTTGGGAAGGAACCCGTGATTTAATTGGCGTTGGCACAGCACAAGACTTATACGTTACCATTCCTCGTGGTCAATATAAAAACCTTGTCATTGAAAGCAGCATTCAACCTGAACTTAAAGCGCCTATTCAAAAAGGCCAAGAGCTTGGTTCTATTCATATTTCTCTCAGCAACAACATCATTGCTGAACGTCCATTGGTAGCACTTTCTGAGGTAGAAGAGGCTTCTTTCTTTAAAAAACTCATCGACCAAGTCAAACTTTTTATTAAAAACCTATTCAGCTTTTTAGATTAAATTGAGAACGTTTTATGAATCACTCTCCCCATACCAAACAAACTGTCTACTTAAATGGTGAGTTTATTCCCATGGCAGACTCAAAAATTTCCACACAAGACCGTGGATTTTTATTTGGTGATGGGGTGTATGAGGTCATTCCTGTTTACAACGGCCAACTATTTAGTTTTCAAGAACACCTACAGCGCTTAAAAAATAGCCTCAATGCCGTCAGCATTCAAAACCCTCTGTCCGATACTCAATGGTTAGACATTCTCAATAATCTTATCCAAAAACACCCTTGGAAAGACCAGTATATTTATCTGCAAGTCACACGCGGTATCCAAATGCAACGTGACCACCTGCCTGCTGACAACCTAACACCCACGGTATACGCCTACACCAATCCTTTAAAACCGGTCCCTGAACATATTATTAAACATGGTATCCGTGTCATTACACTCGAAGACATTCGTTGGTTGAAATGCGATATCAAAGCCATCACCCTGTTACCCAATGTGATGATGAAACTAGCGGCCAAAGCTCAACAAGCTGATGATGCAATCTTAATCTCCCGTGAAGGCTATATTACAGAAGGCACCGCCAGCAATGCTTTTATTGTTAAAAACGGCACCATTATTACCCCCCCAAATGGTCAAAAGCTGCTTCCCGGTATTACACGACTGGTCATTGAACGCATTGCAAACAGTCACAAGATTCCACTGATTGAACAAGATATTACCGAGCAAGACTTGGCTCAAGCCGATGAAATTTGGCTCTCCAGCTCTACCAAAGAAGCTCTACCCGTCACCACCTTAAATGGTCATGCCGTCGGCACTGGCAAGCCAGGTGCCATTTGGCATAAAATAAAGACCTTTTATCAAGAACATAAACAAGCATTTATTGAGGGTAAATCATGACCAAAGACTTACACACCCCAGACACCGAAACCTTAATTGAGTTCCCTTGTGACTTCAAACTCAAAGCGATGGGAAAAAATTGCGATATATTTATCGATACCGTCTACGAGATAACAACAAAACACGCGCCTGAAACTCCCCGTGATAATATCTCTATTAATAACTCCAGTGGTAAAAAATTTATTTCCGTCAATATTGTTATTTATGCCACATCACTTGAGCAAATTCATGGTATTTATGGTGATTTAAAAAAACACCCTGAAGT
>WFQP01000029.1 GCA_015487015.1 Thiomicrorhabdus sp. | reverse complement strand
ATAATTAGGAGTCTGTCCGAGAACTAGAACCGTAACGAAAATCACAGAAACGTTATAAGGCGAGTTTATCAAAAAAGGCGAATAGCACGGCTATTTAACGATTTTGATAAGTTCGGTTTATGATGTTTATGGGATTTGCAGTCGATTTTTAGTTCTCGGACAGGCTCCGAGGAGAAACAATCAATGTTTTTGATTCAGCGAGAAGTCCCAGGAGATCCATCTTCACTAGCTTATTTATTAGGTTGTGGAGGTAAAGGAAAAGCCATTGCTGTCGATGTTCATCAGGAAGATGTTGACTGGTTTATTGAACAAGCAAAGTTAAAAAATGTTGAAATTAATTATGTGATTGATACCCACATTCATGCTGATCATGTATCTGGAGGTCGTGAACTAGCCGAAAAATCGAGTGGTGAATATATGCTACATGAATCATCAAAACCAAGGTTTTCATTCACTCCCCTTCATGATGGTGAGGTATTAACCATTGGCAATGTCACTGCCACTGTAATGCATACACCAGGACATACAACAGACAGTATTTGCTTACTAGTGAGTGATAATCGCCGAACTTTAGAGCCATGGTTTTTAATTTCAGGGCATACTTTATTTGTCGGTAGTGCTGGACGACCTGACCTTCGAGGGCAGGAAGAAAAAATGGCTGGAATGTTATATGACTCTCTTTTTAGCAAAATCCTGACTTTGCCAGAACATGTTGAAATCTACCCTGGAGCACAGGCAGGTAGTGTTTGTGGTGCGGGCTTATCTGCTAAACCTGTTTCTACGATAGCCTATGAAAAGCGTTTTAATACTAGTTTGAATACCGATAAAGAGGCTTTTATTCAGTCTATTTTAGCTGAAGCTCTTCCAGAGCCAGCTAATATGCAGAAAATTATCCAGCAAAATATCAGTGCTTGATACCCTTGAGAGAGGTTTTAAAACAGGTAGGGTAAAGGGAACGGTATTCTGGAGTAAAAAATTGCAATCCAAAATATTCTCCCCCCCCTTTATAATTCAATAAAACACCGCTGAGCTTAATTCGTTAGCTGTCAGGAGAACAAATGAAAGTTAGAGATAGCGGAATGCCCGATGATGACTATTGGAACAGCTTTTTTGACGCTGAGTGCGTGATAAAGAAAATGTTTGGAGAAAATGGATGTCGGGGGAATCTTGTTGAATTTGGAAGTGGATATGGCACATTTACGCTTCCTGCATCCAAGCATTTGACGGGAACTGTTTTTGCATTGGATATTGAAGCTGATTTAATAGAACAACTTCGTCGGAAGTCAGAAGAGATGGATGTTAGAAATATTCATGCTGAGGTATGTGACTTTGTGACCGACGGAACGGGTCTTGAATCAGAAACTCAATCGCATGCAATGATATATAACCTTTTGCATTTGGAAAATCCAACCAGCTTACTAAAGGAAGCCTACCGAGTGTTGCGTCCTGGCGGAAAATTATCAGTTATTCATTGGAGAAGTGATATTCCAACGCCACGAGGGCCTTCGTTAGATATCCGACCTACTTCTCAACAGTGCAAAGAATGGATTAAACAGTCGGGGTTTCATCACATCCAAGACGTTAGTTTGCTTAAATGTTGTCAATTCCATTTTGGAATTGTTGCCATTCGTTAAATAACTAAACAAAGGAAAATGCATTATGAAAGCACTCATTATTTTTAATCGCCCACCGTATGACAGCACTGATGTTACATGGAATGGACTACGACTCGCAGAAAAGTTACTCGATGCAAATCAAGAAGTCAGTATATTCCTAATGAATGACTCGGTTGATATGGCACGCGATGTTTGTAAACCGCCTGAGGGGTATGACCAAGATTTGACACAAATGCTAAAAGATTTGATTGCTAAAGGCGTGTCAGTAAAAGTATGCGGCACCTGCATGGCTCGTTGTGGAATACATAAAAATCAACCATATTTTGAAGGAGCAGAAAAATCAACAATTTCAGCATTAGCAGAATGGGTTATTGATAGTGATAAGGTCATTACATTTTAAAAAAGTTAACAAAATCAATTCAGCGAACGCGAGTACGCGCTGCTGATTTTAGAATGAGGAAATAAAATGCGTATATCATTGATGATTTTAATATTGTTGTTGTCATTTACGGCTCTTGCTAATAGCGAACTATGGCAAAAACTACAACAAGAGCCAAATATGGTCGTAGTCATGCGCAACGCGGAGTCAAGTGGAAACCGAGATGGCACCAACATGCTTGCATGGGACTCATCAGGCAAGTGCATTGGCGAAAGCACCTTAACTCCCGAAGGAAAGGCCCAAGCAAAACGAATTGGTGAGGGATTTGCCAAACGAGGTATTGATCCATACGTTATAACCTCCCCTATGTGTCGTTGCAGAGAAACCGCAAAAATAGCGTTTGGAAAGTTTCTAACTGATCCACGGTTACGGCAAATGCCTACTAAAAATGATCAAGCGCTTGAGATATTCCAAACTGTCGCCAGCACCATGCTTGCTGAACATCGTGGAAAATCACCAATTGTCTTTGTGAACCACCGTTCAAATATTGATGCCTTGACCATGGAGCTATTGAATATTGGAGAACTATTGGTTGGTGTTATCACTGAAGATGGTGAAATAGAAACACTCGGTAGGATTCAGTTGGAACGGTGAAGATTTTTTTAACAAATAGATCCAGCGGATAATTTAAAGTAGCACTTGTTTTGCATTCACAAAAACATGCCACTTTAAATTTCTGCTGAGCAAGGCGTTAGCCAATAGAGTGAACGCTATCTTGGAGTTTTGTATGCCAAAAACAGCGCCATTTGAAAAATACAGCGATGAATATGACGAATGGTTCGAAAAGAACCATGATTTGCATGAAGCGGAACTGGAAGCAATCCGACAGCTTATTCCTCCGCTTGGAGCCGAAGGAGTGGAAGTAGGTGTCGGCTCCGGTAAATTCGCCGCAGCGCTGGGAATAAAAATTGGCGTTGAGCCATCAGAAAAGATGGCAATCAAAGCGAAAAAGCAGGGTATCAACGTTTATCCCGGCATGGCGGAGGATTTACCTTTTCCTGATGATAGGTTTGACTTTGTGCTGATGGTCACCACGATCTGTTTTGTTGATGATGTTATTAAGTCTTTCAGAGAGGCGTTTAGGGTATTGAAGCCCAGCGGGTGCATCATTGTAGGATTTTTAGATAAAGAAACAGAACTGGGCAAACAGTATGCGGATAAAAGAGAAAAAAGTAAATTTTACAAAGAGGCTATTTTTTTCTCTACTCAAGAGGTGCTGAAATATCTCAAAAAAGTGGGTTTTAGGATCGTAAAAATCAGACAGACCCTAATTCCCAAACAATTGCCAGAAACCATTCTGGATGGTTTTGGGAGGGGCGCTTTTGTTGTAATCAAGGGCGTAAAATAAGATCGGCTAACAATCCGTTCCACCTACCGCCATTCCGCTGGCGCTTCATATTATAGCGGCAGGAGAGCTTGGCCGTTAGGCTTAGAAACAGGAGAAGGGTAAGAATGGGATCAGATCTTGACTTAATATGCGAATTCAAGTAATTAAGATTTACCCTCTCTATATTTTATGACAAAAATCAGATCACTTTTTAAAGAGCAGTTGTATAAAAAATAATTTCAGTTGTTGAGTATGGTAATTGATAAAAAGTGCTTGAAATGGCCAAAGTGTTTAAATATGTTAAGTCAAGATTTGATCCCTTGGAGTGGCTACACTAAACCGACACAAAGAAATGAGATAATCTCAGAACTTTGAAAAGGAAAACAGTGATGTACGATCCAGAACTAAAACAGCGTGCTATTGAAATGGCAATATCAGGCCAAAAATCAGT
>WFQP01000028.1 GCA_015487015.1 Thiomicrorhabdus sp. | reverse complement strand
TACTATTAATCATTGTGAGTTTCCTTCGTTTTGATTGATGATTGAACACCTTCATATCAAAACGAGAAACTCGCTCTTTTTCAAGAGCAGTGTCAGATTAAGTCGTAACTTTTACAAATAATTAGTCTTTGTGTACGAAATGGTGTTGCCATTCCACCTTTCTGTAGGTAGGGGGGGAAATTTTTCAACCTCAAAGTTTCCCCCCCCCCTATACAAAATCAGAGGTTTAATAGGTTGTATTTTAGTTGTTAGTGGTGATTTTTATCAGTTCATCAATCACTTTGGTTTTTACGAGTGTTTTTCGCCAAACAAGTCCTATCGTGCGTTTGGGTCTTGGTTCTTTAAAGGGGATGTAGCAGATATCTTCTTCATCGGTGCTCATGGCGATTTCGGGCATTAATGTAATGCCTGTTTCAGCTTTTACCATTTGACGCAGCGTTTCAAGACCTGTTGCACGAAAGTCGTGTTCTTCGCTTGCACCAATTAAACTACACACTTCTAAGGCTTGGTCTCTAAAGCAATGCCCCTCTTCGAGTAAGAGTAAGTTTATGCCTTGTAAAGAGGTTTGATCTACTTCTTCGATCCCTGCCAGCTTGTGATTTTCATGAACGGCTAGGCGAAAATAATCATTAAACAGTTCTTTGCTATTAAAAGAGTCATTAGGGACGGGCAGGGCTAAAAGGGCTGCATCAATGTCTCCTGAGTTGAGTTGTTCGATAAGGTTTACGGTTTTATCTTCGATTAAAATCAGCTTAAGGTTGGGCATAGCGGCTTTGATTGGCTTAATGATTTTGGGAAAAATATAGGTGGCCAATGTTGGAAAAGCCCCAAGTCGAAAACGACCTGATAAAGGGTCTTTTGATGATTCAGAAATATCTTTAATGTAATTCACTTCTTGTATGATCCGTGTTGCCGATAGCACAATTTTCTCTCCGACGGTCGTCAGTATTACTCGTTTATTTAAGCGTTCAAACAGTTGCACTCCAAGCTCGACCTCTAGTTTTTTAATTTGGCTGCTTAAGGTTGGTTGGGTTACATAACACCGTTTAGCAGCCAGTGAAAAGCTACCTAACTCCGCAACGGCGATTACATATTTAAGATCTCGTATATTCATTTATACCTCGTTATATCTGGCTTTCATTCTCAAGTTAAAAGCACAAGGTGCTCTCTTTTGGAGGATTGAGTATAGGCAAAGCCTATTTTGAGTAGTGAAAAAATCAATTTGTTATTATTTTTGTCTATACATATGATGATAAACGATAAATGAAAACGATACCAACTGGTAAAGCTATCCTCTGGTTGACATCACAATGATCTCGATTCTTACAGACAAGGAAGAATATTATGAATACAACGATGAAAAAATTAAGCTTTAGTATCGCGGCTTTTGCCATGATGGGGTCAGCTCAGGCAGGGGTAACAGAACTCACACGAGATAATGGCGCGGCAGTAGGCGATAATCAAAACTCTTATACGGCAGGAGAGCATGGAGGGGTTTTGTTGCAGGATGTACAGCTTATTCAAAAACTACAACGATTTGGTAGAGAACGTATTCCTGAGCGAATTGTGCATGCTCGTGGAACAGGGGTACACGGTGAGTTTGTTGCGACTCAAGACATTAGTGATTTAACGAAAGCGGCGGTATTTGAAAAGAATAAAACCACGCCTGTTTTTGTTCGATTCTCTACGGTGGTGCACTCAAAAGGTTCTCCTGAAACATTGCGTGACCCTCGTGGTTTTGCAACTAAGTTTTATACAGATGAAGGTAATTGGGATTTAGTGGGTAATAACTTACCTGTCTTTTTTATTCGTGATGCGATTAAGTTTCCAGATATGGTTCACTCTCTTAAGCCTTCACCGGTAACGAATAAGCAAGATCCGAATCGATATTTTGACTTTTTTAGTCATGTTCCTGAATCTACGCACATGCTAACGTGGTTGTATTCTGATTTTGGTACTCCGGCCAACTTGCGTCAAACGAATGGTTGGGGGGTGCATGCTTATAAAATGATTGATGCCGAAGGTGATGTAACGTATGTAAAATTTAACTGGCAAACACAGCAAGGAATTAAAAACCTAACCTCTAAAGAGGCGGCAAAAATACAAGCTAAAGACTTTAGCCATGCCACAAATGATATGTATGACAATATTGCCTCAGGTAATTACCCTAAGTGGGATCTGTATATTAAAACGTTAAAGTTATCGGACTTTAATAAACTGGATTACAATCCGCTGGATGCCACAAAAATGTGGTTAGGGGTTCCTGAGGTTAAAGTCGGAACTATGACGCTTAATCGTATTCCTGGAAACTTTTTTCAGGCGACAGAGCAGGCTGCTTTTTCACCCGCTAATATTGTGCCGGGTATAGAGCCTTCTGAGGATCGTTTATTGCAAGGTCGTGTCTTTTCTTATTCTGATACTCAAATGTATCGTTTAGGATCGAACCATCAACAATTGCCAATTAACAGACCTCGTGTAGCGGTGAACAATTGGAATCAGGATGGGATGGGAAATTCAGGGCAACAAACGTCTGATATTAATTACCAACCCAGTCGAATGCAAAATCTTGTAGAAAATGAAGGGGCTCGTTATGACGTTAAGCCTGTATCAGGTTTGGCTCAGCAGAAAAAAATAACGAAAGAGAATAATTTTAGTCAGGCGGGTGAGTTATATCGAAGCTTTAGTGCGGAGGAAAAAAATAATCTTATTCATAATCTTGCTGGTGATTTAGGTCAAGTAAAAGACAGTGAAACTAAGCATGTTATGCTGAGCTTTTTTTACCGAGCAGATAAAGATTTTGGGACCCGAATTACTCAAGCGGTAAAAGGGAACCTTAATAAAGTTAAAAGCTTATCGAGTAAGTAGGCGACTAAAACACTTAGTGCCAAGCTAAGTGAACCTTTACTTTCTAGCTTGTTAATAGTGGCGTAGTTTCTCTACCTTTTTTATTAACAAGTTCCAAAGACTCATTCATCAAGTATCGGAGTCGAGTTATGAAACAATTTTATTTAAGTCTAGTTTTATTTATCAGCCCTTTTTCAACATTTGCCAATCAGGAACTAACGGACTATTTTTTTGCTGCGGCTAAAGTGGGTGAAATAGAGGTTCTTTCCGAATTTTTAAACCATGGTTTTCCTGTGGATCTTCGTAATAATCAAAGTTATACCGCGTTGATGATGGCAACTTATCATGGACATAAAGAGGCGGTGGATCTCTTACTCAAACATAATGCCAATGCTTGTTTAAAAGATAAGCGGGGTCATACGGCCATGATGGGAGCGATTGTGAAAGCAGAGTGGAGCATTGCCAAGCAGCTCTATAAAAAAGATTGCAACGAAGCTCATTCAACGGGTAAAACACTTGAGCAATTTGCTAAAGTGTTTGGCCAAACGGATAAACTTAAGGTTTTGATGAATGAATCCGACCTGAGTGATAAATAATAAATGGGAACAAAAATAAACGTAAAACGGGGGTCAAATCTTGACTTAACATATATTTAATAGGATACTAACGCCATGACTAGACCTTTAAGAATAGAATATGAAGATGCCTGCTACCATGTAATGAATCGTGGTCGGGGTAGGCAGTGTGTGTTTCCTAGTGAAGAGTATTATAAAGATTATCTTCAGTGTTTAAGTGAGGCAAATAAACGCTTTGGTATTGAAGTACTGGCTTATTGCTTGATGGGAAACCATTATCACCTGTTAATTAAAACCCCTCGTGGCAACTTGAGTCGTGCTATGCGCCACATTGATGGCCTGTATACGCAGCGGTATAACCGCAGAAAAGGCACTGATGGTTCATTGTTTCGTGGTCGTTATAAAGCGGTTGTGGTGGATGCCAGTAATTATTTATTGCAGGTAAGCCGTTATATTCATCGTAATCCTATTGAGCTGAAAAAGCCTTTGGTGAATAGCCTTGAAGAGTACCCTTGGTCGAGTTTTGCCGCCTACCTTAATTTAGCAAAAGCACCCGCTTGGCTAAACCGAGAGAGTGTATATGGTGAGCTGGACTGTTACTCCAAATCCCAAACTTATAAAGCCTATGTTGAAGAGGGAAATGATGATGAAACGACTCGTTTTTATCAGCTAAAAAACATGCCCTCTGTTTTGGGTGATTCGTCTTTTAAAGAACAGGCGCAGAGACAGGCTCAATCGTTGAGTATGGAAATTGATAAAAAGGGTTTGAAGCATCCTGTTGAGCTTATGACGATTGTGGCTACGGTTGCAGCACATTTTAAAGTTTCTAAAAAAGATATTTGTGTGGCAAAACGTGGCAGTGGTCAGAAAAATGTACCTAGATGGATTGCGATGAAACTATGTCAGGAAGCTGGGGGAGCAAAATTGACTGAAATAGCCAAAGTATTTAACGTGGGGCATTACTCTACGGTATCTCAAACCATACGGCGATTGAATGTGTTGATGGATGAAGAGGAAGGAGTGAAACGTGTGTTAAATGTGTTAAGTCAAGATTTGACCCCAATTTGACTTGATGATTGATTGACCCCATGTTGACCCGTTAATGAGCACCCCCTCTTTTTTTCAAATGCTGAGTACTGAGCATCGTTTGTTGTTTGCTGGGTGTCGGTGGGCAAAAAAATTACCTCCTCATTTTGAGGACAGCACCCATGATCTTTGGGTGTGTCAGTTTGAATCTGAAAAACGTTTTTTAAAGCTGTGTTCAACCTCTCGTTGTGCTTCGTCTGATTTTTGGCAAGTTGTGCATCATTTATTTGGATTTGAGTTGGCTTTGAGCCTTTCTGAGTATGATGAGGTGTATCAAAAAGTAGCTTTGTGGTCCCCTTTGCGAATTCCTAAATTGTTTCATTCTGTTTCTTGTTGCAACCTTGTGAAGAAGGGGGGGGGAATTTTTTCGGGATTTTTATTAACGGAGTATTTAGAAGGGCAAGATGTCACTTCAAATCAATTAACGTTAAAGCAGGTGAAGCAAGTTGCAGAGCATGTGGCGTTATTGCATCAATGTACTCAAGGTTGTTTTGGTGCGCTGTTTGAAAGCGTAGAAAATTTCCCCCCCCTATTAAATCAAGAGATGGCAAGTAGAGATGTTACGGCGTGGAAAACACGCCTTAAGCAGACGCTTGTGGCATGTAACTCCCATCATAAAATTCCACATGAGGTGATGGCACACGCTGTACAGAGTGTGAATGATTTGAATGTGGGTAGATTTCATCCCATTATGTTGGATTTGCGTTGGGATCAGTTTTTACAAATAGGGGGGGGAGAAAATTTAGCCTTGTTGGATTTGGATGCGATGGTGTGGGCGCCTAAAGAGCTGGAACTGGTAATGCTGGAGTATTTATTAAGCCCAGAACAAGCGGAGGCCTTTTTATCGGTTTATACCCAGTACCATTCACGACCCGATCTAACGTTAGAACGAGTGGTGTATCGTGTATTGTTGTTTGAGATGAACGTATTGGGGGAGAGGGATTTTAATCGCTGGATGGCGCACCCTGTTTGTTTTTAGGAGTGCGCTTTAGGCATGCCTTTTAATACTTTCCAGCTGTGATAGCCGTAAAAGGCGAGTATTAAGTAGGCCAAATACATGAGAAGGGTGGCGTAGTACCCTGTTTGAAAAAACAGGGTGATGGCGAGCGTGTTAATGGCCATCCAGTAGAGCCAGCTTTCAATGATTTTTTTAGCCATTAAAACCATGTTCATGACTGAAAAAACGGTAATGATGGCATCAAGGTAGGGCAGTTGGGCATTGGGCTGGTTAGATAAATAGCTGCCAATTAGCACGGTGAACAGTAGCCCTGTTGCAATAAATTTAAGGTGAAATGCGGTGGAACGTTGCGTAATGGTAAGCGGTTGGGAGGTTTGGCTGTGTTTACGCCAAAGCATAAACCCGTAAATAGACATGCCCATGTAGTAGGCATTGAGCACGGCTTGCATGGGAAGCTGTCCATCCCAAAACAGCAAAGTATAAATAAGGGTGCTGATAAAGGCGGTGGGCCAGCACCAAATAGAGGCTTTAGAGGCTAATAGCACATAGATAATGCCTAAGCTGGCGGCCAACCACTCCCAGCCTGATTGAGCCAGCAAGGTAGACAGTGCGCTATGAATAAGGGAGGCATCATTTTCAACAAGCATGAATATTGGCTTTGTTTCGATCGATTCCGATGAGCTTTATCACAAAGACTGTTTCTGGTATTTTTTCTAACACCTGTTGTATTTCACTGTCTAGGGCATCCATTACTGGACGATACTCACCAAATATTTGCGTGCTCATTGCATTGCGTTGAATCTGAATATTAGGAATTTTTTCAATTCGTTCAATAAACTCAATAATCGGTTGGCAATACTCTGCTTGTAGGGGGTACATGCTGATGTCGATGGATACTTTCATTAAAAGTACACGCGAGTGGTAAGCCCAAACTGTCTTGGATCGCCTAAGCGCACATAAGTGGTTGGGTTGGTCCAAGGGGCGTTAAAGTCAAAGTGATAACCGCGTGTGGCATAGGCTTCATCGGTTAGGTTTTTACCCCATACATAAATTTCATAGTCTTTGCCTTCATAGCCTAAACGGGCATTGATAATATGGTAGCTGTTCGATTGAGCGTTGTGAACATTATCAAAATAAAAGCGATCTAATGCGGTTATGTCGGCTTGGGCATAGAAGCCATTATTGGCTCGGTAGGTGGTGCCTAAATTAATTTGATAAGTGGGCGCATGAGCTTGTTCGCGTCCATCTACGGTAAATGCGCTGTTTAATGGCGTGCCTGATATGCTGGTTTGCAGTAGCCCAATGCTGCCGTAGGCGGTAAATTGGTGGTTTACTTGCCAGTTAAAGTCGGCTTCTACCCCGTAGTTTTGGGCGGTGTCAAAGTTTTCGGTATAGTATACCCAGCTGGTAAAAGAGCTTGGGTCGTAGGTGTAACCATCAAATTGTGGGTCGCTTCTGTCCATGTAAAAGGCGGTAATATTGGCCTTTAAGCCCAGTGCTGGAAAGTGTGTTTTTAAGCCGATTTCATAGTTAATTAAGGTTTCATCGTTGTACGTTAAGTACTGTTCAGCGGTACCACTGGGTTGACCTGCATTAAACCCACCTGCTTTATAGCCCCGTGTGATTCCTGCAAATGCGGTATAGGTTGGGCTGTAAATATAGCGATAGCTTATATTTGCCCCCCATAAGGTCTCTTCTGGCGTGTAGTATTCGTTGGCACTGTTGCTAAAATCACTGTCATTTTTTTCAGCTCGTGCGCCAATGGTTACGGTGGATTTAGGGGAGAGGTGGTAATCAAATTGGGTGAAGGCGGCTGTTTTAATTAACGTAAAGTCGCTGTCTGAGTTACCCCAGTATTCAGTTTGGTTGCGTTCGTCCAGCTTTGAGGCGTAAAGTCCAAATAGCCAATCGGTGGTATCGGCAATACGGGACTGGGGAGTAGAGACCCAGCGAAGCTCTTGGCTTAGGGTTCTGCGGTGTTTTTTATTGAGGTAAGTTCCGTTAGAAGCACTGGTCCAGTCTTCGTCGTAGCTGTACAGCATGTCGGAATTTACAAAGCTGGTTTTGGCACTGAACTGGTAATTAGGGTTGGCGGTTGAGGTGGCTTTAATGGATACCCCGTTGGAAAGCTGTGTGTCTTTACCGGGTTGATTGGAGTAAGTGGTAAAGGTATTATCTCGTGCCCACGCATCATAACCATTGTTTAAATCACTGTGGAGTAAGGTCACGTCAATTTGAGCATCTTGACTGGGAAAGAAACGAAGCTTGGCTCGAAACATCTGCTCATCTCGTGCATTGGTATCGTTACGGTCTAAGGTTGCATTGTGTCGAAAACCATCGCTGTTATGTTTAAACAGGGCAATACGATATTGAGGCGAATTTTTTTGGTCATTAAATGTGCCGCTGCTCATAAAGCCTAGTTCTCTTAAATTGTCTTGCCCAATGCTGGCTTCAACCATCCCTTCCCGTTCAGGAGTGGGTTCATTGCTTTGAATATTAATGAGCCCTGCGATGGCACTTTGACCAAAACGAATATTTTGAGGCCCCTTGAGCACTTCAACTTGTTTTACATCAAATAAATTGGCGGCCATAGCAATGCCACTAAAGTCCATATCATCAATCACAAACCCTACGCTGCTATTGGGTGCGCCGGTGTATTCGTCTCGTTGACCGATGCCTCTAATTTGAATATGGCGTGCGCGAGAGCTTTGCCCCGAGACGTTTACATTGGCAGTTTTAAGCAAAATATCATCAAAACTTAGGGCGCCTTGGTCTTGTAACTCACCTTGGGAGATTACTTCAATACTGGCGGGTAGGTTTTGCTCGTTCTCTTCACGTAAGTCTGCTGAGACGATCACGGGTGAGAGCAGTGTGTTCTTTTCATTATTGGCGTGGCTTGTAATTGAGGTTGCGACCAAGCAAGAGAAGAGCGCGACGGAGAGCGGTGATAATTTAAAGGGCATATAGAACTCGTTTTGATGTTGATTTTCTGAGGGCGTTTGAAGACGGCAGAACGGTTAATAATATAAAGGGGGGGATTTTATCGCATTTAGCTTTGTTGCGTTAAAAAAAGAGATTAAAAGGTGTTTTAAGTCATTGTTGTTATAGGTACTTATTGTTTTTATTGGTATTCGTTGGCTATAGGGGGGGGAATTTTGATAAAAATTGTTAATGTGGTCTTTTTTTTGCTGTAAAACCCGCTTAAGGGGAGGTTTTTTGTGAAAAGTAAAGCGGTTTCATTAACGTTGTTGTTAAGCTTGAGTTTTATGTTGATGCTCACAGCAAGTTATTTATCCAATGTACAAAGCTGGTTGGTCTTGAATCAAACAAGTTCTCAATCGTATGAAAATCAAGGGGTTATACCTGTTGGTTTTGCAGGTGGTATTGGTGTGATGAATAGTGGCTTGAGTCAAGATAGAGCGGTAGTTGAGCAAAATTATACTGAGTCTACTGAGCTTTTAGAGCCTTCCCATTTGTTGCCTCAAGAGGCTGACAGTTTTTCGACAGTTGATGTGGTTTCGCCTTACCGTTCTAATCGTCTTAATCATGTAAGTGAGCACTCTATAAAGCCGATAGGGGGGGGGGGGAATAGTCCTGTGCCCACGCCCTCTTTTATTGAATATAGTGATGCGTTGGTACTTGAAGTGCCAAAGGCGCTTGCAACCCCCGCGAATTTAAAGCGTATGGTGTATCGTGTATTGTTAAATTCATCGAGAATAAGTAATAAAGACTTATTAAGTACAACCGCTATTCAAACACGGCATAAACCTTGGTTTTATAAACAAGTCGTCAATCAAATGGGGCAGCCGATTCGTTACCCTGCTGGGGCATTGGCGTATGCAGATTATCTGTTGCAGCATCACTCTCAGGAAGTTAAAGATGATGAGGGGGCGTTTATTGTGATTCAAATTCCTCGTGTTAAACATCAATTATTGACCAATATTGAGCGGTATAAACCTTGGGTGGATGAGTATTCGCGTCAATTTAAAGTGCCGAAAGATTTAGTGTTTGCCATTATTGAGGTGGAAAGTGCGTTTAATCCACATGCGGTGAGCAAGTCGAATGCGTTGGGCTTAATGCAGCTTAAGGCAAGTACGGCGGGGCGAGATGTGTATCAATATGTAGATGGTCGATCGGGGCAACCAGAGCCTGAAGAGTTATTTGATGCACAAACGAATTTGAGAATGGGTATTGCGTATATGGGGTTATTAAAACACGACTATTTACTGGGGGTACGAAATCCTGATATTAAAGAGATGCTGTCCATTTCATCTTACAATGCGGGTATTTCAAGAACCCTTAAACTGTTTGCCGATACGCCAGAAGAAGCAATTTTACGTGTAAATCAGTTGCACCCTAAGCGGGTTTATCGTACCTTACGGTATGAACATGCATCCAGTGAGGCGCGTCAGTATTTGGATAAAGTACTGAAGGCAAAAAAACGTTACAGTGAACTGCTGGATTTGAATGCGTAGAGCTTCTCTTAATTAAGGCGTGAACAATGATTCCGTATGGTAAACAAGATATTTCACTCGCCGATATTGAGGCTGTGGTTCAGGTATTGCAGTCCGATTATTTAACGCAAGGCGAGCAAGTGCCATTGTTTGAACACACAGTGGCCGCTTATTGTGGTGCACAGTATGCGGTAGCGGTAAACAGCGCCACATCGGCGTTGCACATTGCGTGCTTAGCTTTGGGTTTGGGTAAGGGGGGGCGACTTTGGACATCGCCCAATACGTTTGTGGCCTCGGCCAATTGCGCGCTATTTTGTGGCGCAACGGTTGATTTTGTCGACATTGATTCGCGTACTTATAATATGTGTGTGGAGGCTTTGGAAGAGAAGTTACACGCGGCCAAAAAGACCCATACGCTGCCTGACATTGTGATGCCAGTACATTTTGCTGGACAGTCGTGTGATATGAAGCGGATACATGAGCTGAGTGTAGAGTATGGTTTTAAGATTATTGAAGATGCCGCCCATGCCATTGGGGGGAAATATTTAGGCTCTCCAATAGGGGGGGGGAAATATTCTGATATTACCGTTTTCAGCTTTCATCCCGTTAAAATTGTGACCACGGGAGAGGGGGGAATGGCGACCACCAATCAACAGCCTTTGGCTGAAAAAATGCAACTGCTTCGTAGTCATGGTGTGACACGTGAACCCCATTTGATGACCCAGTCATCTTCAGACTCTACTCCTTTAGAAGGCGCTTGGGTCTATCAGCAGGTGGGGTTAGGATTTAACTACCGAATGACGGAGATGCAAGCGGCACTGGGCATCAGTCAGATGCAACGGTTAGATCATTTTATTCAAATACGAACGAAGTTTGCCAAGCGTTACAATACGGACTTGATAGGCCTTCCATTAGCTCTACCTTATCAAACGCTTGAAAGCGACTCCTCTTTTCATTTATACCCTGTTTTAATTCAAACCGATCAAATCTCTCGGACACGAGCGGAGGTGTTTAATGCCTTACGTGAACACGGAATTGGGGTCAATGTGCACTATATTCCAGTGCATACTCAACCGTACTATCAAAAGATGGGGTTTGCCCAAGGAGACTTTCCTGTGGCCGAAGCGTACTATCAACAAACCATTAGTATTCCCGTTTTTCATGCGATGACAGAGCAGGATCAAGAGACGGTCATAAAGGTATTACAGCAGGTGTTGGTATGAAGCTTTGTATTATTCCAGCCAGAGGTGGCAGTAAACGGATTCCTCGTAAAAATATTAAAGACTTTTTGGGCAAACCGATTATCGCGTATTCGATTGAAACGGCCTTAAAAAGTGGCTGTTTTGATCGCGTGATTGTCTCTACCGATGATGAGGACATTGCCAATATTGCACGTCAATATGGCGCAGAAACACCGTTTGTTCGCCCTAAAG
>WFQP01000027.1 GCA_015487015.1 Thiomicrorhabdus sp. | reverse complement strand
GATTCGTGTTTTCCCTGATAAGCCCATAACCAATAAGCCTTTAGAGGTTCGTATGGGTAAGGGTAAGGGTAGTGTCGAATACTGGGTTGCTCAGATTCAGCCTGGGCGTGTTTTGTATGAAATTCAAGGTGTCAATGAGGCCTTAGCGCGAGAAGCCTTTGAGCTTGCAGCCGCTAAGTTACCCTTTAAAACACAAGTTGTAACAAAAACGGTGATGTAAATGACTGCAAAAGAATTAAATGAAAAGTCAGTTGATGAGTTAAAAATTGAGTTGCTTGAGTTATTAAAAGAGCAGTTTAATCTTCGAATGCAGCATGCAACGGGTCAGTTATCGAGCTCGTCGCAATTAAAGAAAGTACGTCGTACAGTTGCAAGAGTTAAAACAATCATTCGTCAAAAAGTGAGTAACTAAAGATGGCTGGCCAAGAAAAAAAAGCTCGTACAGCACAGGGTGTTGTTGTAAGTAATGGTATGCAGGACTCAATTGTCGTTTTAACGGCACGTTTTGTTAAGCATGCTAAGTATAAAAAGTTTATTAGGAAGTCTACTAAAGTCATGGCTCATGATGCTGAAAATGCTTGTGGTGTTGGAGATACGGTTACAATTGAAGAGTGTAAGCCGATGTCAAAAAATAAGTCTTGGGCTTTAGTCAGTATTGATAGTAAAGCTAAGATCTAAGTTTTATAGCATTTTATTAATTATTTTGTTACAATTAGTGAAATGATTAAGAACCACTCTAAAGAGTAAGCCTGGGTTTTTCTAGGGACTGCTTTTTTAAGTGGTTTTTGTGCTGTAAATAATTTTTATTTTTTTATGGATGGAGTACCACCATGATTCAGATGCAAACAGTGCTTGATGTTGCTGATAATAGCGGAGCACGACGCGTTCAATGCATTAAGGTGTTAGGCGGTTCAAAACGTCGTTATGCTAGTGTTGGTGATGTGATTAAAGTGAGCGTTAAGGAAGCGACGCCACGTGGTAAAGTAAAGAAGGGTGATGTTTATAACGCTGTAGTAGTTCGTACTGCTAAAGGCGTAAGACGTCCTGATGGTTCTTTGATTAAGTTTGACGGTAATTCAGCTGTTATTCTTAATGCAAAACTTGAACCAGTTGGAACGCGTATCTTTGGCCCTGTGACTCGTGAGCTTCGTAACGAGAAATTTATGAAAATAGTTTCTTTAGCTCCTGAAGTATTATAAGGAAGAAGATATGAATCGTTTAAAAAATGGTGATGAAGTTATCGTTATTGCAGGTAAAGATAAGGGGAAGCGAGGTTCTGTTTCTTCTGTTTTTGATAATGGTAAAGTTTTGGTCGACGGTATTAATCTTGTTAAGAAGCACACTAAAGCAAATCCTCAAACAGGAGCGCAAGGTGGGATTCTTTCTAAGGAGATGCCGATTGATGCCTCTAATGTGGCTTTAGTCGATCCTGAAACAAATAAAGCTGGTAAGATCGGTTTTAAGGTGGAGGGTGGTTCTAAGATCCGCTTTTTTAAATCTACTGGTAAAGCGATTGACGCTTAATATAGGGTAGAAGAATGGCAAGATTACAAGCAGTTTATAAAGATGAAATTGTTTCAAAACTAATGGAGCAATTTGGTTATAAGTCACCAATGCAGGCGCCAAAGCTAACAAAGATTACAATCAATATGGGTGTTGGCGAAGCAATTGGTGATAAGAAGGTTTTAGATCACGCAGTTTCTGATATGGAAGCGATTTCGGGTCAAAAAGTAGTTAAAACATTGGCTCGTAAATCGGTTGCAAGCTTTAAAGTGCGTGATGGCTACCCTCTAGGGTGCAAGGTTACCCTGAGAGGAGCTAAAATGTATGAGTTCCTAGATCGTCTAATCAATGTGTCCTTACCTCGTGTAAGAGATTTTCGTGGTGTAAACCCAAAAGCATTTGATGGTCGTGGGAATTATAATTTAGGTATTAAAGAGCAAATCATTTTTCCTGAAATTGAGTTTGAAAAGATTGATAAGATCCGTGGTATGGATATTAACTTTGTTACCACAGCAAGCTCAAATGATGAAGCGAAAGCTCTTTTAGAAGCCTTTAATTTTCCATTTAAGAAGTAGAGAGGTTTCTAATGGCTAAGCAATCAATGATTGAACGCGAAAAGAAACGTGCAAAAGTAGTGGCTAAATTTGCGATTAAACGAGATGCTTTAAAAAAAGCATCTGTTGATATGACCAAAAGCTATGAAGAGCGAATGGATGCAATGGATAAGCTAGCGGCTCTTCCTCGTAATGCATCTCCTGTTCGTCAGCGTAATCGTTGTCGTTTAACAGGTCGCCCGCACGGTGTTTATAAAAAGTTTGGTTTATCACGTAACATGCTAAGAGAATTGGCGATGCAAGGTGATGTTCCTGGTTTAAGAAAAGCTAGTTGGTAAGGATAATTATCTATGAGTATGTCTGATCCAGTTGCTGATATGTTGACACGCATTCGTAATGGCCAAATGGCTGGCCACGCGAAAGTATTAATGCCTTCTTCAAGATTAAAGCTTTCATTAGCTAAGGTTTTGAATGATGAAGGCTTTATTTCTTCATTCAGTATTAATGAGAATGGTGGAAAAGCTGAACTTTCAGTTGATCTAAAATATTTTGAAGGGAAGCCCGTTATTGATATGATTAAACGAGTGAGCCGTCCTGGTTTGCGAGTTTATAAAAACAAAGATGAGTTACCTAAAGTGATTGGTGGTCTTGGTATCGCTGTTATTTCAACATCAAAAGGTATTATGACTGACCATGATGCGCGTAAAGCGGGTATCGGCGGTGAAGTTGTTTGCTACGTAGCATAAGGGGTTTATTATGTCTAGAATTGCAAAAGCTCCTGTGAGCATACCATCTGGTGTTGAAATTACATTTAATGGTACAGAGGTCACTGTAAAAAGTTCTAAAGCTTCATTAACTAAGGTTTTTAATAAAGCGGTAGAGTTTAAATCTGAAAATGATCAGGTTGTTTGTTCGCCAGTTGCTGGTGCAGCTGGTGGTTGGGCGCAGGCAGGTACTGCTCGTTCAATTATTAACAACATGGTTGTTGGTGTTACAGATGGTTATGAGAAAAAACTTAAGTTAGTAGGTGTCGGTTACCGTGCGAAAGCTGCTGGTAATGTTCTTAATCTAACATTAGGCTTCTCACACCCAGTTGATTACACACTGCCTGAAGGGGTTAGTGTTGAGACGCCATCTCAGACTGAAATCGTTGTAAAAGGTGCGGATAAGCAAGCTGTTGGACAGGTTGCTGCTGAAATTCGTGCATATCGTCCACCTGAGCCTTACAAAGGGAAGGGTGTTAAGTATGCTGATGAGCGTATTTTACGCAAAGAAGCTAAGAAGAAATAAAGCTGGAAGTTGATATGAATAAGAAAACAGCCCGTCTTCGTAGAGCTAAGAAAACTCGCGCTAAAATTACAGAGCTTAACATGCCAAGATTGTGTGTTCATCGCACATCTCAGCATATTTATGCTCAGTTAATCTCAGCGGATGGCGCAGAGGTGATTGCTGCGAGCTCTACGGTTCAAGCGGACGTTAAAAAAGAAATCAGCAATACTGGTAATAAAGTGGCTGCTGCTGCTGTCGGAAAGTCGATAGCTGAAAAAGCAAAAGCAGCTGGTGTTACTGCGGTTGCTTTTGATCGTTCAGGATTTAAGTATCATGGTCGTATCCAACAATTAGCAGACTCAGCCCGTGAAAACGGTCTTGAATTTTAAAGGAAGGATTAATATATGTCTTCACGTGAATTACAAGACGACGGAATGATTGAAAAACTAGTAAATGTTCGCCGAGTGGCCAAGGTGGTCAAGGGTGGGCGAGTATTTGGTTTTTCAGCTTTGGCGGTCGTTGGAGATGGAGATGGTCGTGTAGGTTATGGCAGTGGTAAGGCCAGTGAAGTACCTGTTGCGATTAAGAAAGCCATGGAAAAAGCCCGACGTAATATGAGAGACGTTCATCTTAATGATGGAACGATTCAGTACCCAATTAACTTTAAACAGGGAGCGGTTAATATCGTGATGCTTCCTGCTTCTGAAGGTACTGGTGTTATTGCAGGTGGTGCAATGCGTGCTGTGTTAGAAGCAGCAGGTGTTAAGAATGTACTTTCTAAATGTATTGGAACAACACGTCCTGTTAATGTTGTACGTTCAACAGTGAATGCGTTATCTGGTATATCAAGTCCTGATTATATTGCAGCTAAGCGCGGCAAAACTGTCGAACAAATTTTAGGTGAGTAATATGTCAGATAAAAAGTATGTCACAGTGACTTTGGTAAAGAGCACAATTGGTCGTTTACCAGCGCACAGAGCATGTGTATCTGGTCTTGGCTTAAGAAAGATGCACCAAACAGTTAGCGTTATTGATACTCCTGAAAACAGAGGGATGATTAATAAGGTTTCCTATTTGCTTAAGGTAGAGGAAGCATAATATGCAACTTAATACTCTAAAACCAGCAGAGGGTTCAACCTCTGTAAGAAAACGTGTTGGACGTGGTCAGGGTTCTGGCTGGGGTAAGATGGGTGGTCGTGGTCATAAAGGTCAAAAGTCTCGTTCTGGCGGAATGCCTAAAATCGGTTTTGAAGGGGGGCAAATGCCTCTTCAAAAAAGATTGCCTAAAGTTGGTTTTTCATCAAGAAAGTCAGCTTATGCAACGGAAATTCGTCTTGATGTTTTAGTTAAGATTGATGCAGAAGTAATAGATCTAGCCTCTTTGAAAGCAGCCGATATTATTGGTGAGAAAATCAAAGTTGTTAAGGTTGTTAATTCTGGCGAATTGACTAAAGCTGTTAAATTATCTGGAATTAAAGCTACTGCAGGCGCGAAAGCGGCGATTGAAGCAGTTGGCGGCACTGTAGAAGCTTAAAATATGAATAGTTCAACGGCATCAGCGGGTATGAGTGATTTAAAGAGTAAGATTTTATTCGTTCTTGGAGCGATAATTGTTTTTAGATTGGGAACGCACATTCCGGTTCCATCGATTGATCCGATTGCGTTGGCTGCGATGTTTGAACAGCAGAAGGGTACTATTTTAGACATGTTTAACATGTTCTCAGGTGGTGCGCTTGAGCGTCTATCTATTTTTGCTTTAGGAATTATGCCGTATATTTCTGCATCGATTATTATGCAGTTATTAACAGTAGTATCTCCAACATTAGAGCAATTGAAAAAAGACGGAGAGCAAGGTCGGCGAAAAATTACTCAATATACTCGAATGGGTACGGTCGTTTTGGCCACCTTTCAAGGGTTGGGTGTGGCGATTGCACTAGAGTCCCAAAACATTAATGGAATGCCTGTCGTGATTGACCCTGGGCTGTTATTTAAGATAACAGCTGTTGTGACACTTGTATCAGGTACTATTTTCTTGATGTGGTTAGGAGAGCAGATTACAGAGCGTGGTATTGGTAATGGTATTTCAATCATTATTTTTGCTGGAATCGTAGCGGGTCTTCCTTCTGCATTGGGTGGTACTTTTGAGCAGGTTAACACAGGTGCCTTGCATGCGATTACAGTCTTTATTCTGTTGGCGCTTGTCTTTGCAGTGATTGCTTTTGTTGTTTTTGTGGAGCGTGGGCAGCGTAGAATACCTGTTCACTATGCGCAAAAAATGCGAGGGCGTAAGTTATATGGTGGTCAAGAGTCTCACTTGCCGTTAAAGTTAAATATGGCCGGTGTTATTCCACCAATCTTTGCTTCAAGTATTATCCTTTTTCCTGCTACTTTGGGAGGGTGGTTTGGTGCTGCTGAAGGAATGGGTTGGTTGGCTGATATTGCGACGACAATCTCTCCAGGTCAGCCGTTGTATGTTCTGTTATATGCTTTGGCAATAATATTTTTCTGCTTTTTTTATACAGCGATTATATTTAACCCAAGTGAAACAGCGGATAATTTAAGAAAGTCGGGTGCTTATTTACCAGGAATTAGACCAGGGGCTCAAACGGCACGTCATATCGATGGTATTATGGGTCGTTTAACGCTGGCAGGTGCAGTTTATATTACAGCCGTCTGCTTGTTGCCTGAGTTCTTAATTCTTTACTGGAATGTTCCATTCTATTTTGGTGGTACATCACTGTTGATCATAGTCATTGTTACGATGGATTTTATGACTTCAGTTCAGGCTCAAATGCAGTCTAGCCAGTATGAAAGCATGATGAAAAAATCAAAACTCAAGAGTAAATAATTTAAATAAGTTATTGTTCTAGTATTTTATTTGAAAGGCGGGTATAATTCTCGCTTTTCAGTAGACGGATTAAAGGGAGCGCATTATGGCACGTATTGCCGGCGTAAACATTCCCGTTAACAAACATATTGTTATCGGCTTGACTTCGATCTACGGAGTTGGTTCAACTACAGCAAAAGCTATTTGTGCAGCTGCTGATTTGAATCCATCAACCAAGGTTCGAGAACTAACTGAAGAGCAGTTAGAATCACTTCGTTCAGAAGTGACAAAATTTAAGATAGAAGGTGATCTTCGTCGTGAAGTATCTATGAACATTAAGCGTTTAATGGACATGGGATGTTATCGAGGAATTCGTCATCGTCGTAGTTTGCCTCTTCGAGGGCAACGTACCAAAACTAATGCACGTACTCGTAAAGGTCCTGTGCGACCTATTAAGCGATAATGCATAACTGCGAGAATAAATATGGCTAAAGCAAGTTCGCGTGTTAAAAAGAAAGTAAAACAAGTAGTTACAGACGCAGTAGCGCATGTACATGCTAGTTTTAATAACACAATCGTTACTATTACAGATCGTCAGGGTAATGCCTTGTGCTGGGCTACTTCAGGTGGAAGCGGATTCCGTGGTTCACGAAAAAGTACACCTTTTGCTGCACAGGTTGCTGCTGAACGATGTGGTCAAATGGCGCACGACTATGGTGTCAAAAACTTAGAAGTTATGGTAAAGGGCCCTGGTCCTGGACGTGACTCAGCAGTTCGTGGCTTAAATAGTGCAGGATTCAAAATTATATCAATTTCTGATGTAACACCGATTCCTCATAATGGTTGCCGTCCACCTAAGAAACGTCGCGTTTAATATTTGAGGTAATCATGGCTAGAT
>WFQP01000026.1 GCA_015487015.1 Thiomicrorhabdus sp. | reverse complement strand
TTTTCAAATTTACCCCCCCACTCAAAATAGTAACCTGCGGGAATATCCAGTGTGGCGGCTTTTTGCTTGGCTTCATCAACAAAGCCCACTAAATCACGCCCAGATACATTGGCGACAACCACTGAAAAACGCTTACTCTGTTCACGTTTAATTGAAACAGGGCCATCCTCTTCCACCGCGTCCACCAGTTGTGAGAGTAATACAGAGCGCATACCTTCAGAGGTTTCAACGGTAATCGGTTGCTGTAACATCTCAATCATTGATGACTTATACGACTCAGGGGCACGAATCATTAATGGAATACGGCGAATGCCTTCATACAGTACGCCCACTTCCAAGCCGTTAATTTGGGTACGTAAAATCTTCTCAACTTCATTGACGGTTAATCCTAAACGACCTGCCATGTCCTGATTGACCTTAAGTTGTAAGTAGCGTAACCCTTCATTGGTGGAAGTAAAGACATCTTCTGCCCCCTCAATAGCCTTAACCATAGACACCATCTTTTTAGCCACTTCGTTCAGCTCCACTGGATTGTCACCAAAAATCTTAATGGCCACATCACCACGAGCACCAGTCAACATTTCATCCACACGCATTTGAATCGGTTGGGTAAAGGCGTAGTTAATCCCTGGAAATTGCGTCACCAACACTTGGCGAATCTCTTCAATCAGCTCCTCAGTGCTCTCCATTCGCCACTCCTCTTTGGGTTTAAAGATCAAAAAGGTATCGGTATCATTTAAGCTCATCGGATCCAGACCAATTTCATCCGACCCCACTCGTGCCACAATTCGAATCACTTCTGGCACCTGTTCCATAATGGCTTTTTGAATACGCATATCCATCTCATTAGACGCGGCCAAACTGATGGAGGGGGTTTTTTCAACCTGTAAAATTACCGTACCTTCATCCATTTGGGGAATAAACGTTTTGCCCACTTGTGTGTACACAAACCCCGCAAACACCAGTGCAATCAGTGCCGAACCAACAATAATACGATCGTTCACTAAACTCCACTGTAAAACGGGTTTATAAAACGCCTCTAATTTACGCACCAACCACGGTTCCTGATGAGAAACCTTGCCTAAAATAAAAGAGGAGAGCGTAGGAATCACGGTCAGTGATAACAGCAATGCACTACCCAATGCAAAAATAATGGTTAACGCCACAGGTACAAATAACTTTCCTTCCAATCCTTCCAGCGTTAACAGTGGCAAAAAGACCGTCATAATAATTAAGATACCTGAAATAACCGGTACCGAAACCTCTTTTAACGCCCTAAAGATAATATGCATCTTCGGCAAATGGCCTTGCTTCTTTTTAGCGTCTTTCTCTTGATGTGAAACGATGTTTTCAACCACCACCACGGCCGCATCCACCAACATTCCGATGGCGATCGTTAGCCCACCTAAAGACATTAAATTGGCTGATAAACCAAACCAGCGCATCAATATAAAAGTCATGAGTGCCGCTAAGGGTAAAATCAGTGCAACGGTAATCGCCGCCCTGACATTACCAAGAAAAATTAACAGTACAATCAACACCAACACCACCGCTTCTAGCATCACCTTAGAGACACCAAAAATAGCGGTATTTACCAAGTCACTTCGGTTATAAAAGACGCTGACTGAAATGCCTTTAGGAAAAGCGGGTTCCAAGGCCTGTAATCGAGCCTCAATCCCCGATACCACATCCCGAGCATTCGCACCTTTTAATGCCATAACCAAGCCTTGTACTGCCTCGCTCTCTCCATTTTGAGTAACCGCACCATTACGATACAGCGCATCGATTTCAACCTGAGCAAGGTCTCTTACCTGAATGGCCACTCCATTTTTATAGGCCACCACAATATTTTCAATGTCCGACAGCGTACTTAAATTCCCCTGCGTACGAACCAAAATAACCTCTTCTCCCTGATTTAAGCGACCCGCACCATCGTTTTGGTTGTTCTCCTCTAATGCCAAAGTAAGCTGTGCCAGTGAAATTTGAGCCCCCATCAACTTCTGATAATCCGGCTTCACCACAAAGGTTTTAACCAAACCACCCAGCATATTCACATCGGCAACACCCGGAACAGAGCGCAATGCAGGACGAATCACCCAGTCCAATAAGTCCCGTTTTTCCATGTTATTTAAGGCGTCACCCTCAATGGTAAACATAAACACATCACTTAATGGGGTTGATAAAGGCGCCATACCGCCCGTCACACCATTCGGTAAATCCATGCCACCTAAGCGTTCGGCTACCAACTGACGTGCCCAATAAATATCCGTTCCCTCATCAAAGTCCAAGGTAATATCTGCAATCCCGTATTTTGCTAAGGAACGCAATACCTTCTGCTTAGGTAAGCCCAATAGCTCTTGTTCCAGCGGCGCAATGACACGTTGTTCTACCTCTTCTGGCGTCATACCTTGTGCTTTAAAAATCATCTTCACCTGGGTTGGGGATACATCTGGAAAAGCATCAATTGGCATTTTTTGAAACGCCTGCCATCCCCCTGCAAACAGTGCAAACACAATCAAAAGTACTAAGGTTCTTTGCACTAAAAAGAATTGTAAAAATTTAGCTAACATAATGAAATTCCTTGTGCGTTATGCATCACTTTCTTGAGAAGCTTCAAAAGCTGATTTAATCGCTGTTGACCCTTTTACAAAAATATTCAACGCATTGGATGTGCCTGTATTTGGCTGTTTCAATGAAAAATAAAGCTGTTGGTTATTGATATTTTTAACCGTAATCATTTTTGGCTTAATTGTTTTACCCTCTTTAATAAATACGACGGTTTCACCCTCAAATTGAGTGATTGAATTTAAAGGTACTTGGTAAACTGTACGAGCATGCTCGCCTCCCTGAGACATTAAAAAGAGTACCTGAAAGCGTTGGCCAGGGCGAATACGATGTGTACGGTTATCAACCTCAACATGCACGTCTACCGTTTGAGTCATCGCATCCACCTCTGGATCAATATGCTCAATAACGCCTAATCCCAGTGTCGATACTTTTGCCTGATCGCCTTTTTTAAGACTATTTGCAAGTGCCACAGGTACTTTGACGTTCAACAACATCGGATTGGTTTCACCTAATGAGAACAGAGGTTGATTTTGAGAAACTCTCTCTCCTAAACGAAATTCCAAGTCAAATATTTGCCCATCGATGGGGGAAACAATATGCAGAATAGAGGATTGAATTTTTTGAGAAGAGAGCAGTTTTTGAATGGATTTTTTAGAAAACCCCATTAATTGAAGCGACTTTTTTTGTTGCATTTTTTCAGCATACAATTTATCCACATCGGCTTGTGCTTGTTGCAATTTTTTTGCAGATGCCGCACCACTTCGACGTAATTTTTTCACACGCTCCAGCTCATTCTGAACGACCTTTAAATCAGAAGAAGCCGACAATAATTGCGACTGAAGCATTAATAATTCAGGGCTTTCAATCTCAGCAATCACTTGCCCTTTGGACACCGATCCATGCACCACATTTAAACGCGAAATCTTACCTGATAAAGGTGCCGATAATGTACGAATACTTTTAGGATGAAACATCGCCTCTGCTGGAAAACGTTGCGTTGGATACTGAGCTACCTGCTTAGCTTCTGCCACTTGTAGCCCCAATGACTGATACTGTGCATCCGTCAAAACCAACTCATTGGCCGCCACGTTGAAAGATAAAAATAACGACAACGATATCACCGCACTCGCCATCACTTTCTTTTTGAATTTAATACTTGGTATAGTCAACATGATTAATTTCCTTCCTTTAAAATAGTTAAGCCGTAGCCTTTTACTTGATTCGCATCTGCAATGGCCTCTTCCAAGCTGGCACTGGCTAATTCAAGGTTTAATTCCGCTTCTAACGCCGATTTTTGAATCAACAATAAAGACTGAATCGATGACTCTCCCAATTGGTATGACTGCTCGGCCAGCTGCAATGTTTTTTGTGCAATATGATTTTGCTGTTGCGCTAACTTTTGGTTACTTTCATTGATCATAATGGCCTGTTCTGCGGCTAACACTGCTTCTTCTAACTGTTGTTGCGCACGTAACAGCTCAGCTTTTTGCACTTGCTGAGTTTGTTGTTTCTCTGCGAGGTTCTTTTGATTTTCAGGAGAACTGCCTATCGGAACAGAGACCTCTATAAAAAGGTAGGTATTGTCCTCGATACTGTTTTGATCTTTTTGCGCCCCCACAAAGAAACTCGGCCCCGCTTTATTGCGCGTTTTTTGCTGTGTATATTCCGCTTTAGAGACCTCGTAGGCTGATTGCATCCAACGTAATTGCGGGTGATTTTCAACCTTCCACTCTGAATGACGAGCTTCGGTAATGTCACTGGGGAGCTGAGAGGATTTCGTCCAAAGCTGAAATTTATTTTTTGCCAAAGCAAGCAACCCCTGCTTTTGAGACACTAAGCTTTGTTGCTCTAAAACAAACTTCTCCGCCATAAGCAGATCAAGCTCGGTGCTGTCGCCCACCTCAACTTTCATCTTCACATTGTCTTGAAGTTCAAGGCTCTTCTTAAGTGCAGACTCGGCAAAATTTAACGCTATCTCTGCTTTAGAGTACTGCCACACCAGTTGACGTAACTTACCCGAAGCTAACCAGTTTAAGTATGATTGTTGTACCCCTAGTTGCTTTTTATAAGCATCAGAAACCCCTAACAAGGCATCCTTTTGCTTAGGTAATAACAATGAGAACTCAACGCCCATCGCCCAATTTTGGGTTCCCATATCGTCCGTTAAGGCATCATTTTCATGTGTCACCGTAATGGATGTCGAGTCCGATAACCAACTCTTAGACAACGATTGATTGGCCGCAAATTGTGCTTGCAAACCTTCTGACATCAATGCCTCTGGCTGCTGTTGAACAATAGGATTCACTAATACCCTATAATCTAGAGAGGTCGCCGTGGTAAGAGAGCTGTTAAAGGTGAGTGCCACCCCCATCAAATAAAATAGAGAGCGATAAAGTGGGCGTTTTGTGCCAAAAGAAGAGCGTTTAAAGTCAGTCATGGTAAGCGTCCATTTTGAATAATGGCATGAATCATACAAAACGAACCTGAATTGAACCTGAAAAAAATAGGGGGGGAGAAAATTAAATTTTCAGGCCGATTCTACCGACCTGAAAAATGAACGATAACCTTAAGCCCTCCATGTTGAGAGCCTGAAAAAGAGAGTGTTGCTTGGTAGGCGGCCACAATGCCTTTTACAATGGATAAACCAATGCCATGCCCCGGCTTACTCTCATCCGTACGATAGCCACGCTCCTCTAAATGCTTCAACTGTATTTTGGTAGCACCGATGCCATTATCTTCAATAATCAATAAATTATCTTTAAAGTAAATATAAACCTGACCATCACACCACTTGCAGGCATTATCAATTAAATTCCCCAACAGCTCAAAGGCGTCTTCTTTTTCCATATTTAAGAGATCACACTCCGAAATATCGGTGATAAATTGAATATTTTTATCTCGATACAACTGTTCAAAAGTTGGCTGTAAATCCTGCCAAAGGGAGATAAAAGGAATCGCTATAATGGATTGATGGCTGGCGATGCGATCCATTTTTAACTCTCTTTCAATCAAGTTTAAAATGGCATTACTTTGAGTCTTTAATTGTGCCTTTAATTTAGGACAGTCTTTTAATTCTGGGGAGTCAATCAACTGAAAAATAAGATTTAAAGGCGTTTTTAAACTGTGTGATAAGTTGCCATTTAATTGGCGAGATTTTTCAAACTGCAAAGAAGACTGTGCCAATGCCAAATTTAACCCCTCAATCAAAGAGCGTACCTCTAAAGGATAAGACTCTGGTGTTAAATTGATTTTATGGCCTAATTGAAAGTCACGCAACGTACTCTCTAAAGGCCTTAATTGCCAAAAAGTACGTTGCAATAACCAGCGCAACAAAAAGTAGAGACTAATCAATGTTAACAGCGTTAAGACACTAAAAAACACATCAAACTTAATAATCATATTTTGAATTAACGACAAGTCCTCTGCCACATAAATTTGGATCGGTTGCCCCTGCTTTTTAAGCTCTACTCGGTAAATTAAAACCAGCTCTTCAATAGGGCCAGGCGCTTCATAATGCACGGTTTTTTTTGCTTCAATATCTAAAGAAAATGATTGAACATCTAAACGCTTTGCATACAACGGGTACTTATCTAAAGAGGGGGAGTAAAAACGCTTTTTTGGCGTCACCACCACAAAATAATGCCCCGAATAGAGGCTGGAATAAATGCCACTGATCCCATCTAAATTGAGTGACCACTCGCCAGATTCATAGGTTAAATTACGCTCAATATTGTCGGCATCATGCGACAACCTCGTTAACAAATAGTCTTCAGTAATAGTGTGCATGGCCGATTGCAAAAACCACCAAAAAGCACTGAAGACAATTAACAAGGCTAATACCAACGAGCTGAATATCTGTTTTTCTAACGAATGATATCGAGCAAAAAAGTGTTTCAATTCCCCTCCCCCCGTTTTTTCTCACTGCAAAAACGATATCCCAAGCCCCGTAAGGTTTCAATGGCCTGCTTACCCATCATTTTTCGTAGCTTACGTACATATACCTCAATGACATTACTTTCTCGGTCGTAGTATTGGTCCGACATACGTGCCAACAGTGCCTCTTTTGAAAACACCTTATTGGGATTGGATAAAAAGACATATGCCAATCGAAATTCTGTACGTGTTAAATCATACATATTGTCAGAGACCTTTAGCTGTTTGGTTTCTAAATTCAGCTCACAATTTGCAATTTTAATGACATTGGAGCCAGCGTGCTTTCTTCTTAATAAGGCCTCAATACGAGCCAGCAGCTCTTCGCACTGAAACGGCTTCCCTAAGTAATCATCTGCACCTTTTTTTAACCCTTCAACTCGCTCCTGCCAAGAGTTTCGAGCCGTTAAAATTAAAATAGGGGTTTGCGTATTCAAAGGAAAGTCGCCCTGCCTAATTGCCTCTAAAATGACTAATCCTGGTCGCTTAGGTAGCCCTAAGTCCAATAAAATCAAATCATAGGAAAACTCTTGCAGAACATAGGTCGCGTCATCACCATCGCATGCCACATCCACCAAATAATGTTGTTCCGTTAAACGGGCTTGAATCGTCTCAACCAATAACGCCTCATCTTCAATCAGTAATAACTTCATGATACCCCCGAGTCTCTTTATGTAAAATTTAAATATTGTACAGAACAACATGCTAGTATTATCGTTAATAATAATAACCGTGGTGCAATAAGGAAAAAGGCATGGAAGAATCAAAAGCGACCATTCTCATCGTTGATGACGCACCTGAAAACATTGATATATTAAGAGGCTTGCTCAAAGATGAGTATAAAATTAAGGTCGCTATCAATGGTGCAAAAGCCCTTAAAATTGCACAAAGTACACCAGACCTAGACCTGATTTTACTCGATGTCATGATGCCCGATATGGATGGCTATGAAGTCTGTCGTCAACTTAAAAGCCAAATTTCAACAGTATCTATTCCTGTTATTTTTGTCACAGCCAAAGGAGAAACCGATGATGAAACCCTTGGGTTTGATTTAGGCGCAGTCGATTACATCACCAAACCCATCAGTCCTCCCATTGTCAAAAAACGCGTTCAAATTCACCTTGCCTTACACAATGAAAAACGTCTTTTAGAAGCCTTAGTTTTAGAACGAACTCAAGAGTTAGAAGCCTCCCGAAAAGAGATCATTGCTTGTTTAGGCAAAGCCGCCGAGTACAAAGATAACGATACGGGAATGCATGTTAAGCGCATGAGTCATTATGCTAAAGTAATTGGGTTAGCCATGGGCATGAGTGAAGAAGAAGCCAATGCACTTCAAGAAACCGCTCCCATGCATGACATTGGTAAAATTGGCCTACCTGATCATATCCTAAAAAAACCCGCAAAGCTTAATACTGAAGAGATTCAACACATGCGTCAACACCCTCAAATTGGGGTCGATATTTTAGGGGGACAAACCTGTCCCCTTCTCAATATGGCACGTAGCATTGCAATCTCTCACCATGAAAAATGGGATGGATCCGGTTACCCAAAAGGGCTCAAAGGTGAAGAAATTCCATTACATGGACGCATTGCCGCTATTGCAGACGTCTTTGACGCCCTTACCACTAAACGCCCTTATAAAGAGGCATGGCCTCTCGAAAAAGCCCTAAACTTACTCAAAGAAGAGTCCGGTAAACATTTTGATCCCAAGCTTGTTGAACTGTTTATGGAATCACTGCCACAAATTTTAGAAATCAAAAATAAGTTTCAAGAAAAATAGTTGTTCCCCCCCCAGCCCCACTCATAAAAATATGAATTAGAGGACAAGCAATTGATGTGCATAGCGAGTTCAAAAAAGACAACATTACCTTGTTGGTGATGCGTACTTTTTTGAATTTACTCGGTACGCCAATATTTTGTACTATAAACGTATTTTCTATGAATTTTGGATTTGGAGTTACTCTTTAGCTCTATAAATATTCAAGCTTTCAATCGCATTCAACTTCTCAAGCGCCGCATCAAACTCATAACGCTCCACACACGCCACAACCCACTGAATTTGTTTTGCCTCCTCTCCCCCTGAAAAGACAGGGGCGAGTGCATCGAGTACCTCAATAGCATCAGCATCATCTTCTTCCAGCAAGTGAATTAAGCGTGATAGCAGGGTGGTTATTTCCTCAGATGATAATGCTAGCACCTCGCTATTTTTACTTATTTTTGGAGCTTCCTGCATCCCCATTTTTAAAGTCTCCAAAACCAGCATAAGCTGCGTGGATAGACTCTCTAATGCGAAAGAAAGCTCCCCCTCATCTTCAATCAACTGCTCAACCGATTGTGCCGATTCTTGTAGCTTCAATGCCCCAATACTACCAGCAAGCCCCTTTAATGTATGTGCCTCCCTTTTTGCCTCCGCTATATTATTATGATCTAACGCACCTTGAATACGCTCAATCACATCACTTTGGCTCTCTTGGAATTTATTTAAAATTTTAAGATATAACGTTTCATTTCCTCCCACTCGCTTTAATCCCAATGTCGTATCCAAACCATGAAATTTTGGAATCAAAGAAGAGGAAGAGGGTTCTTGGGAGGAAATTTGAGCATGTCTATCTTTTTCTAACACAGTTTCTGAACTGTTTAATATCCATTTTCCTAGAACTCTAAACAGCTCTTTGACATCAATCGGTTTCGAAATATGATCAACCATCCCAACTTGTTCGGCACGCTCTTTATCTCCGACCATCACATTCGCGGTCATGGCAATAACAGGTAAGTTTTTAAATCGGGACTGCTCTCTAATTTTTTGGGTCGCTTCGTAGCCATCCATAACAGGCATTTGAACATCCATGAGCACCACACTGTACTTATTGGGATTTTCATCCAGCCTATCTAAAGCCTCTTGACCATTCTCAGCAATGTCCACTTTAATCTCTTGGCTTTCAAGTAACTCTTCCGCAACTTGCTGATTAATTTCATTATCTTCCACCAGTAAAATATAGGCCCCACGAATGTGTTCCACCACATTCATCACATCTTTTTCTGGTCGATAAACCTCTTTATAGTCAAACGCCTCTAAGATCGTATTTAATAATCCCGAAGGGTTAACAGGCTTCACCAAATAGGCTTCAATGCCAACATCCTGAGCTTGCTCCATCGCCTCCTCTCGCCCGTAGGCAGAGACCATAATTACTTTAGGAACCTGTTTTAACTCTTTCGAAGCATAAATCAACTGTGTGGTTTCAATGCCGTCTAAATTTGGCATTTTCCAATCCATAAAAACCAGCTGATAAGGTTCTTTCGCCTCAATCAACTCAACCAAAGATTCTTCGCCACTGGCCGCCTCTCCAACATAAAAGCCAAATGACTCTAAATAACGGACTAAAATCATACGACTGGTGGCGTTATCATCCACCACCAGAATATGCATAGTTTTTAGCTCATTAGGCAATACTTGAGCATATCGATAACGCCCCTTAACCCCTATTAAAAATTGAGCGGTAAATGAGAATTCCGATCCTTTACCCAACTCAGATTGAACCTGAAATTCTCCCCCCATCATTTCAACCAAACGTTTTGAGATGGTTAACCCCAGTCCTGTGCCGCCATATTTACGACTGGTCGACCCATCCGCTTGACTAAATGCTTGAAATAAAGAAGATAACTGCTCAGGCTTCATACCAATGCCCGTATCTCGAACTGAAAATCTCAGTACCACGCCCTCTTCTGTATAAGAATCCACATCAATGGAAACCGCCACTTCACCTTCCTTCGTGAACTTGATGGCATTGCTTGCGAGATTAATTAACACTTGATTTAAGCGTAACGGATCACCTTTTAAATTTAATGGAACATCTGGATTCATGTCCACAATCAGCTCCAGCTCTTTCTCTTCCGCTTTCACCAAGGTCACATTTGAAAAATCTTCAATCACTGAGATCAGATCAAATTCAACCAGCTCCATATCCATTTTTCCAGCTTCAATTTTAGAAAAATCCAAAATATCATTAATAATCGTCAATAAATTATTGGCCGAGCTGGAAATTTTAGTTAAATAACTGCGTTGCTTTCGGTCTAAATCGGTATTGAGAGCTAAGTAAGATAGACCAATAACGGCATTCATTGGGGTACGAATCTCATGACTCATATTGGCCAAAAAGTCACTTTTTGCACGAGTCGCCGCTTCGGCTGCTTCTTTTGCCTCCATCAACTCTTGTTCAATTTTATGTTGTTCGGTAATGTCCTGTGACACACCATACATATCTTTTGGACGACCGTTCTCATCCATAGAAACTCGACCGAAGGCATGAATCCAAACTATATTGCCATCAATCGGCCGCTTGTATGCAAAGATCGAATCAAATATGGACGCTTCACCATTGACCGCTTTTTGAAAGGCATCCAATGTCGTATTGGCAATATCTTCATTCGCTAAGCGGGCATTTTCAAACCACTCCTCCATCATTAAATAGCGCCAATCAGGAGGGCGGGGTAGATCGCCAAAAATACTGGCGGCTCGCTCAGAAGAGTAAATCCAACCCTGCTCACTGTCTGACCCCACTAATGGAATATGCCAATAGCCAGATTGGGTTAAATCCAGTGCTTGATCGGACTTAAAATTGACCAGCGCAATCTCTTGTTCAATCCGTTTTCTTTCTGTAATATCAATTAAGGTTAATCGAACCTCATTAACTTCCCCCCCCTCTCCATACGCACATGAGGCGGAGACCAATATGTAAAAAGTTTCACCACTCGGACTGGTCGCTTTTACCTCTTGATCTTTAAAAAGCAGGTCATTCTGTGTCGCTCGTGCACCTTCTTGATCTAACTTTTTAGCAATCAAGGTATACCAATTTAGTCCTTCAATCTCATCATAGTGCTCTCCTAATAGCCGTAAAAAAGCATAATTGTACTTTTGAACAGTCCAGCTATTTGGATCAATCGAAGCATACGCAACGGGAGCATTTTGATACAAATCTTCCAAACGTGCTTCTCGTTCTTTGAGCTCTGCGGTTCTTTCTAATACCCGTTTTTCTAAACTCCTCTTTGTTTTAGCCATTGAACGAGCAATCAACTGCCCCATCGTAATCGAAAGCAGGGTGGCCAAAAAAGTTAAAAACAGTGTGACAAAAATAACAATAAACAGGTTATTTCGAATGTTTTTAAATCCAGCTAACGCTTCGGCTTCATCAATTTTTGTCACCATCCCCATTCCTAGGTCAGGCATCCAGCGCCATGCTCCATAGACAATCACCCCTCTATAATCTCGATAACCCTCTACGTTGGCCACCACTTCTTGAAGATAAAGATCATTAAAAATAGCCTGTTCCATTAAATCCTCAACCGCCTCGGTAAAAGGTAAAGAGGAGCGTGGCACATTGGAAACAAATCCTTCAATTAAATTTCCCCCAGGGTTTTTCAGCGCTAAATTCCCTGGTCCCTCTTTCGGCAATAAGTTAATAGCTTTCAATTGATCCATAAACCGACTATCCGTGACCATCTCACCTTGCCTTGTTACGAGGTAACTCTCTCCAGTTTCTCCCATTCGACCCTTTTGTAAAATAGTCGACAAGCGACCGGATGGGTTTAATCGCTGTAATAACACCGCTAAAATAGAACCATCTAAATCTTTAATGGGCGCGGCTATAAATATATTGAGTTCAGAAAAGGTTGAGCTGGTATTAAAACGAGATTCGCCCTCGGTATGAAAAGGGGGGATAAAAACGGACTCTCCTGAAAATGCTTGATCAAGCAAATCTGGACGAATATTAGCCACGAGATTTAACGTATTCACCGAGGAATCATTCAGTGCGGCAATATTGATATGATCACGGTTAATAATAAAAAAGCCATTTGTACCAAAGTCATCCTCTCGTTCCTGAAAGTACACGCTCGCTTGTACCTGAAAAACCAGATGATCCATCCCCCCTAACGTATTTTTAGCTTTCGAACTGACTAACAAATTTTTAGTGATCGCACTTAATAAAGGGTCTCGGCCGAGCTGCAATAATAATTTTTTTCGATCATCAATCCAGTACTCAACGCTTTCCGTTGTTGAGTTTGACACTAATTTTAATTTTTCTTCTACTGAGCTCAGTGTCGACTTCTTATCCGTGTCCACAATATACCAAACCAAACCTAGTACAAAGACGACAATTAAACTTGCAAACTGAATTGAAAAAAGTCGAAATCGTTTCGAGCTGACATGCTTTGCAAAACGATCATTACTTAAAATACGTGGAATATAGCGTGTAAACGCAAAGAGAGTTAAAAAAACAAGAAAACCAACGAAAACAGAGCCTAAAATGCCCATTTGCCATAAACGCTCTTCGATACCTGCTTGAACTGTTTCCACAGAAAACAGCAAAACTAACCCAACTCCAAACAACCCTACTTGCCTGCTCATCTCGTCACCTTAAATTTAGAGTGCATTCAAACCTTAGCCAAAAACATATCATCATTCTAGTCTAAATGACGGCAAAATAACGCTTTAAATCCTTTTTTATATCAGGGAATTAGGAACAAAAGTTAAAGAAATAAAAAAGGGGCTTAACAAGCCCCTTTTTTAAACTACTTAAAAACCGAAACAGATATGACTACATCACATCAAACGACTTCGAAATCCCTAAAATCAAATAAGTATTTGGATCAATATTAGAATCTTCTGGAGAAGAGTAAATATAGTTTATCGAACCGTCTAAGCCTTTTGCTAACTCCATCGAATAGCCTAAATCTAAATAATTAATCGCATTGTTATTCACATCAGTATTAGCATCATACACACCGTAGGTTGCTGAAAAATCATTTCTTTCATAACTGATGTAGGCATGAGAATAATCCTCATCCTTTACAACCACTTCATGCACCCCTTTATCATAGCCTAAGGTAACACCAGCAAAACCAACAGAAAGGTTAATCTCTTTATAAGGCTGATCAAAATCCGCTTCGGTATAGCCATAATACGTTCCACCCAGCCCTAAAGAAACCCCTTTAATATCTCCTGACCAACCCGCATAAAAATCATACTCTAACCCATTATTAACATCTGCAACCCATGTCCCTACATACAAACCTGAATCATTATCATAATCCAGACCAGCCGAAGCAGAGGCTTCTCCACTTTGCTCTACTCCACGAAACACATAATTTGAAACCATGCCTGCATTGGCCGATACACCCGCCTGAGAAATGGTAGGCACCAATAACATCGTTGAAGAAGCTAATACAACCGCCATTAAAGTCTTATTAAGTTGAAACGTTTTACTCATCTATCTATCCCCTAAGCTATTTTTTAAAAAAATTTAAAATGATATTTACACTAAAAACCTAGAACGAACTAAGCCAAAAATTAATTTTTTCTTAATTTTCAATCAATTACATAACGCAAAGCTCTTTAAAGGTAAGCACAAAAGTAAATAAAGTCTAAAAATGCCCGTATACCCCCCTAATTACGCACCAATTTAATACAATCGCTCTTACTCTCCTCACAAGAGACTTTTAAAAAAAATTACAAAATAACAATTGACAGCCTCCATCCCCATCCCTATAATACGCCCATTCTATTTTGGCCTGATAGCTCAGTCGGTAGAGCAAGGGATTGAAAATCCCTGTGTCCCTGGTTCGATTCCAGGTCAGGCCACCATATTTTAATAAGTTGTTTTATGTTAAACAGCTTATTCGCGGGAGTGGTGGAATTGGTAGACACGCCAGATTTAGGTTCTGGTGCCTTTGGTGTGAGAGTTCGAGTCTCTCCTTCCGCACCAATTCGCTAAAAAGACAATTTCTGCTTAGCACTTAAAAACCAGCTTAATCGCTGGTTTTTTTATACCTAAAATTTACCTCTGTTTTTGACGTCGATAATTAAACCCCATTAGTGTCATTAAACCCAACCCAAATAACATCATCATTGAAGGCTCAGGAACCGGAGCTGCAAATGCCTGAATTTCAGAGATAGAATAAAAATTATCCCCCCCAAGAGCCGATACTCGAAGAAACTGCGCATCCACGGGTGCAAAATCCAATTGACTAATATACTCACTGCTTAAACTGTCCGTACTCATTGTATCCATACCCCAGCTAATTTCTCCGTAGCCCACCTGTATTGAAAACAAATTTGACCATACACTGTTGTCTGTCGAGTAATCAAATTGATAAGCATCATTATTATCCACTTGCACCAATAAATCTTGCAGCGTATACACCTCCCCTAAATCAATCACAAATGAAGGTGACACTCCAGACCACCAAACACTGGTTGGGGCACTCCAAAGAGACCCTTCTCCTGCTATCACACCATCAATTAAAATATCTGGGCTATTATTAAAACTTCCAGTTCCTGATGCACTCACTGCAGTAACAGGCGAGGCTTGGGTTATGCCCGTAACGCCAAACAATATAAATACAGTTAATACTATACTTTTCATCACAACTCTCCCTTCCTTACACAATAAAAAATAACGCCCCACTTCACTTAATGCTATCTATAAAAAATGATAGGCCCTATATAAATGATAAAAACTCTCACTTTATGGTTAATTTTACTCAAAAACAGACTGTATACCAAAAAAATAATTGTTCACCCCCTAATTTACCCATTAAAATGTGATTCTCTTCAAATACATTAGAATATAAAATAAGGATTTTCCCCCCATGCCTTTACTTGATAGCTTTACTGTTGACCACACCATTATGAATGCACCCGCTGTGCGTGTTGCTAAAACCATGACCTCACCTTCAGGGGATACCATCACTGTATTTGACTTGCGTTTTAACAAACCCAATGAGTCCATGATGGGCGAAAAAGGCATCCATACGTTAGAGCACCTGTTCGCAGGCTTTATGCGTAACCACCTAAACAGTGATTTGATTGAAATCATTGATCTCTCACCGATGGGTTGTCGTACGGGGTTTTACATGAGTTTATTGGGTGCGCCTTCTGAAGAAACTGTGGCCAGTGCTTGGTTAGCCGCTATGAAAGATGTTGTACAGGTTAAGCGAATGGAAGATATTCCAGAACTGAATGAGTACCAATGTGGTACCTACATCATGCACTCTCTGGATGAAGCCAAAGCCATTGCGCAAGAAATTATTGACCAAGGAATTGGTATTAATAAAAATACAGACATTGCATTAAGCCCTGAGACTTTAAAAGCCCTTGGAAATTCATTATGAAAATTGCAATCATTGGTGCAATGGAAGAGGAGGTCACCCTCCTTAGAAGCAAGCTAAACAATCTAACCACCGAAATTCATGCCGGATTTGAATTCTATTTAGGGCAAGTAGGACAAACAGAAATCGCCTTGCTTCGTTCAGGAATTGGTAAGGTCAATGCCGCAATCAGCACCACACTGCTGTTAGATCTTTACCAACCTGACTATGTGATTAACACTGGCTCGGCTGGGGGCTTTCATACTGATCTAAATGTGGGGGATATTGTTATCAGTAGCTCGGTCTGTCATCACGATGTAGATGTCACCCCTTTTGGCTACCAATTAGGACAAGTCCCTGGTTCGCCCGCCTGTTTTATGCCAGACAAGCACCTGATTCAGGTGGCACAACAGGCCATTGAATCCTTGCAAGAAGTCGTGCACATGCACGGACTCATTGCCACGGGGGATCGCTTTATGCATCAGGCTGAAGATGTGACACAAACGCGTAAAAATTTTCCTGACATGATCGCCTGCGAAATGGAGGCGGCTGCCGTAGCACAAGTATGTCATAGCTTTAGCACGCCCTTTGTGATTATTCGCTCATTATCAGATATTGCAGGCAAAGAGAACGCCATTACCTTTGAGAAATATCTAGAACAGGCCGCCACTCACTCGGCTAAGGTTATTTTAGCCATGCTCAATCAACTGGAAAAAACCTAAAAATATCCCTAATAATTTACCACCTTATAAAAAATAAAAGTACACACAAGGCAGATGAGAGGATTAAAGCTCGCACGGCTCATTTTACTCATCTACCTCTGTGTCGCCGCCTACCTGTTCTTTGTTTGTAGTGGTCAACCAATTAATTCTTGTCACCCTTTTATACTCTATCCAGCTTCAAGAGTTCATCAATAACCGGCCCACACCTCAAAAAAACAACCAATAGTTTTTAACTATCAACTCGATAAATATATTTCACTTCCATAATACATCCTAGCTCTATAAACTACACAACAAGAAATAACCACTTGCCACTACAGGCATCATAATAAATACTATTACTTATTAAAAAGGAGAGCTACATGAAAATGAATAAGCTTATTTCAGTTGCTGTATTAGCAACCAGCGTAACCGCGATCTCTGCACAAGCAGACACATTACTTGATAAAGCCAAAAATGCAGGATTAATGCCAATTCCAGAAAGTACCACGGAATTAATGAAGTTAATTGATGATCCAAAAGATCCTATTACAGATGCTAAAGTTGAGCTAGGTAAAAAATTATTTTTTGATCCAAGACTATCAAGAAGTGGACTAATCAGCTGTAACACCTGTCACAACTTAGCGATGGGTGGAGACGACGGAGTACCGGCGGCCATTGGTCACGGCTGGGTGGCTAACCCACATCACCTAAACTCTCCAACGGTCTATAACTCTGTATTTTATACCGCACAGTTTTGGGATGGCAGAAGCCCACACCTTTCCGATCAGGCACAAGGCCCTATTCAAGCCGTGCCTGAAATGGCCGCGCCTGCTAACTTAGTGAAGGAGCGTATTTTGTCAATTCCTGCTTATATAGCAGAGTTTAAAGGTGCTTATGGCAACGATGTTGAAATCACGTTCCCTAAAATTGCAGACACCATTGCAACCTTTGAAAAAATATTAGTCACTCCTTCTCCATTTGATGATTTCTTAAATGGCGATGAAAATGCATTAACTAATGCTGAGAAAAAAGGGTTAAATACCTTTATTGATAAAGGCTGCTCAAGCTGTCATACAGGAATTGCCATTGGTGGAACCATGCAACCGTTTGCCCAAGCGGCTAAATATAAGTTTGCTGACATTGGAGACTTTAAAGGAGATGAAAGAGGGTTTGTAAAAACACCAACACTTCGTAACATCACTGAAACAGCTCCTTATTTTCACAATGGCGCGATCTGGACTTTAGAAGACGCTATTAAAGAAATGGGCAGTACGCAATTAGGTATCAAAATTAACGATCAAGATGCCGCGGACATTAAAACCTTTCTAGGTGCATTAAAGGGAAGAAAACCAACGATTATCTACCCTCAATTACCAGAAGAGTCGGATAACACACCAAGACCTACCTTTGATTAATCGCTTCTGATTAAACAAAAAAAGCCCTTAAGAATTTTTCTTAAGGGCTTTTTTTATGAACTATTTTTTTCATGATCTATTGACGTTTTTACCCCCCCTCCTTAAGACAGTCCCTTAATGTACCACTGGCAGTTGCGCACTAATGGCTTGATAAAAACCATCCGCTTCCAATGGCAATGCCCAAAACACTCCTTGTCCAATTGAGCAGCCCATTGACAACAATTGATCAATTTCAGCTTGAGAATCAATGCCCGTTGCAATCACTTCAGCATCTAAAACATTGACCATCTGCACCACCGCATTGACCCACTTTTGACCTGCTGAATGAGATAACGATTTTTTCAACCATTTAGCATCCAACTTCACTTCTTGAAGGTTCAATTCACTCAACAGCGCGACATCCAAAGCGGTTTTTCCAATCTCGGTTAACGTTATTTGATAACCTACATCACTTAACGCTTTCACTTGCTGGCGTACTGATTCGTCCACCATCATATTCATTGAAAATTCTAGCTGAACCTGAGAAACATTCACTTGATAAGATTCTAAACGAGCCTGCATAAAATCAACCATATTTTCTGACTGACAAAGTGCTGGCACCACAGGAATCGAAACCACAAGCTCGTCATTCACCGCCTGCCATTGTTGTAAATAATGCAACCCTGAATCCATTAACCAAGCCCCAGTAGAGGCGGCTAAACGACTTTGCTTTAAAACATCCATCCAACCACTTAAATAAGGGCTTTCAATCTGCCCTTCCATCCAAAGTGCCGTCACACTTGAACCGATCACGTTTTGACTCACTAAATCCACCTGTGGTTCAAAACAAATTTTAACTTTTCCTTGTGTCAACGCTTTTTCCAATCGGTCAAGCGGACTGCAATCTGATTGCATCTCACAAGCCACTAAGTCGCTATAAAAACGGTAAGTATTACGGCCACTGTCTTTAGAGGCATACAGCGCTTTATCTGACTTCTCAACCAACTCACTGGAACTGCTTGCATCCATTGGGTAACATGCAACACCAATACTGGTTGAAATTTGAATATCATTTTGATCAATCCAATACGGACGACGCACCTCACCAATAATACGTGTACAAATACTTTCTATCTCAGTACGTTCCAACTTTCCTGCCAGCAATACAACAAACTCATCCCCACCTAAGCGGCTCACAATATCACCTTCACGCACGGCTGAAATCACTCTTGCACTGACATTTCGCAACAGTTCATCGCCTGCATGATGTCCAAAAGAGTCATTAATATTTTTAAAACCATCTAAATCTAAAAAGAGTAGAGTAAACTCCCCCCCATCCTGTTGAGCATCAATTACAAGTGCTTCTAACGTCGAATTAAAATAGGCACGATTGGGCAAGTGCGTTAAATCATCATAATTAGCTTGACGAAATAACGATTGAGTACGAATTTTCACTTGCGCCTCAATCATCGCCTCAATATCTTGTGGTATCGAATCACCCGAAGAGAATCGTGCTTGCAATGTCTGCAAAATATGCGTTGCATCCGAGTCCATTTTAAAGGGCGAGCGATCAATCATTTTTTGAGTACGGGAGCGATCCACATCCATTAAACGCTCTGCTGAAGACGATGCTTTTGCCTCAGTCTCTTTTTCTAATAAACGGTTGCTTAACTCTAACATGACATTTTCCTCTGACTCTCGCTTACTCTCAAATAGAGCGTCTTAAAACACCGTATAATACGTGCCAAGACCTGTTAATAATTCTAACTAAGCAAAGGAGATGCCATGTCTAGCATTGGTACACCATTTTCAGATACAGCAGTACGCGTATTACTCTGCGGCGCGGGCGAATTAGGCAAAGAAGTGGCCATTGAATTACAACGATTTGGCGTAGAAGTCATTGCCGTAGATCGCTATCCAAATGCCCCAGCTATGCATGTTGCAGACCGTAGCCATGTCATAGACATGCTGGATGGAAATGCATTAAGAAATATAATCGAGCTTGAAAACCCCCACATGGTTGTACCAGAAATTGAAGCCATTGCTACCGATACCTTAGCTGAGCTGGAACAAGAGGGTGTCAAAATAATACCAACCGCACGCGCCACTCAGTTGACAATGAATCGCGAAGGCATTCGACGCCTTGCCTCAGAAGAGCTGGGGATTGCCACCTCTCCTTACGAGTTTTCCGATACCCTAGAAAACTTTACCGCCGCAATAGAACGTATTGGAATGCCCTGCGTGATCAAACCCATCATGAGCTCCTCAGGAAAAGGACAAAGTGTCGTTCGCACAGCCGAGGATATTAAACCCGCTTGGCAGTATGCACAAGAGGGTGGACGCGCAGGAAAAGGACGTGTAATTATCGAAGGCTTTGTCGATTTTGACTACGAAATCACTTTACTCACCATTCGACATGAGCAAGGTATTAGCTTTTGCGAGCCCATTGGCCACCACCAAGAAGAGGGCGACTATCGCCAGTCTTGGCAACCCCAAGCCATGAGTGCAACAGCGCTTAAACAATCCCAAGAAATTGCTAAGAAAGTGACCGATAACTTATGCGGTGCTACAGGAAGAGGACTCTTTGGGGTAGAGCTGTTCATTAAAGGTGATACCGTTTATTTTAGTGAAGTTTCTCCGCGCCCCCACGATACTGGACTGGTTACCTTAATATCTCAAGACCTCTCTGAATTTGCGCTGCATGCCCGAGCAATATTAGGTTTACCCATTCCGAATATTAAACAGCATGGACCTTCCGCTTCCAGCGTCATACTGCCCACAGGAACCTCCACAAAAACTAACTTTTCAAACCTTGCTCAGGCACTAACCCAACCCGATACTCAGTTACGACTCTTTGGTAAACCCAATATAGAAGGTCGCCGTAGAATGGGCGTTGCTATGGCACGCGCAGAAACGGTTGAACAAGCTATTGAAAAGGCCAATTACGTCGTCAATACAGTCAAAGTCACGTTCTAAACGCCGTTTTAATTTCTCACAAACGCCCTTAAATCTTCCCCCCTCTCTTCTAAATAGAAAAAAAGGGGGGGGGGGAAATTTTACCCCTGTCAAAAATCCTACCCTACAAACTTGGCACAGCTAATGCTATACGACTGGTAACAAAAAAACTTTACTTTTTTTGAAGCGCTTTTTTAAGGAGTCTCTTCAAAATTACCATAGCCAGGATTTAAAGTTCTTTCATTTGTTACAGGCACCTCCAATCATGATGGGTGCCTTTACTTTTATTCTTCATATAGAAAAAGGAAAAAGTCATGACACTCAACAATACCACTCCAGAAAAAGTGAAAGCCCCCATTCTTCAAGAGTACCACCGTAATCAAGAAGAGGAAGCACACTTAAAAGAGAACCCACGTAAAACCATTTTACTGTTGCTACAAGGTGCGGTAGACAAAGGTAATATGGCCAAAGTGTGTCATCAAAGCAACGCATTAGTTGAAAAAGGGTTTCATCTTGGTCGAATGACCACTATTTTAGATGCCTTGCGTGATCGTCTTGCTTTCACTCAAGATACTCCACTGGCATTTGACTTAGAAGAGCTGTACCGCTATGCCGATCAAAGCATTCAAGAGGCCGTTTTTGAAAAGGACAGCTTCTACCTAGACAGTGCGATTGATATTTTGACTGAACTGCGTGACGCTTGGGTTGAAATGATGCAACAAACAGGTCAGTTAGCTGAGAATGCTTAAAGCTGAACACTCTCATACGATAAAATAGTCAAAATATTCAATAATTTTGACTATTTTCACCCCCTCTTTCTTTATAATTCAAATTAACTTAACCATTTGGTTTCAAAGTAATTTATTGACTTATTCACAAGAGAATGAATAAAGTATGACAACCCTTGTATTTGCATTAGCACTCTAGCAAAAAGAGTGCTAAAATGACTCTTATATTAATATTTTAAAGAGGAGTTTCATGATGCAAAATGCAATGATTCAAGAGACAGGAACCTCTCACCTCGCACCATTATCTCTGGCTTCGCGGGAGCTTGTTCCTGGAAAAAATTTAGAACACTACCTACATACGGTTAAAAAAATTCAACAACTCAGCGCGGCTGAAGAACATGAATTGGCTGAAAAATACTACTATCAACAAGATGTTGAAGCGGCTCGCCAACTTATTTTATCTTCGTTACGTTACGTTGTGCCCGTCGCACGTACCTTCAGCGGCTACGGTCTACCCCTTGGCGATATTATTCAAGAGGGTAACATTGGTTTAATGAAAGCCGTTAAACGCTTTAACCCTGAAGAAAATGTACGCTTAATGACATTTGCCATTCATTGGATTCGTGCTGAAATTAATGAGTACGTCATTAAAAACTGGCGCATTGTTAAAACGGCCACTACCAAAGCCCAGCGTAAACTGTTTTTTAAACTGCGTAGCTCTAAAAAATCATTAGAATGCTTCAGCGACAAAGATGCTGATCAAGTGGCGACTGATTTAGGGGTCACTCGTAAAGATGTCTTAGAAATGGAATCTCGCCTATACGGCAAAGACATTCCAACCGATGTCTCTGATGAAGACGGTGAAATGGCGACTTATCCAATATTGATTAGCCAAGAAGTCGATCCAGAAACAATGCTGATTCAAGAAGACTCAGCAGCATTTGAACATAAACAAATGCAACAGGCTATATCTACCTTAGATGAACGCAGTCGTGACATTCTACAAAAACGTTGGTTAACGGAAGATAAAATTGGGCTTAAAGCACTTTCAAAAGAGTACGGCGTTTCAATGGAACGTATTCGTCAAATAGAACAACAAGCCATTAATAAACTTAAAAATCAATTGGTGGCTTAAAAAATTAAGATATAACCCCTCCTTCCTTCCCCTCTTCAAGGCCTAGCCTATCTAATTGATATGCTAGGCTTTTTTTATTTATTTCCCTATATCCAGTACAAACCAGCCATAAGACGATTAATACAGACATTAATAACTTTATAGGCCATTACGTATAAAAAATAATATCTTTCAACCAGTACAGAGTGCTAAAGTACTAAAACTTGACAATTCTGGTCTAAAAACTGCTGTTTTACTTATCCCTAAGCACCCAACCTTGTCAAAAAAACTCAGTTAAAAAGTAATAGATGAAAGCACTTATAAAACATATCGTATTCAACTCAATTTTTATCGTACTAATTAGTGCTACTTCCGCACAAGCAGAAAAGACGGGGGGTATTCAGCTCAAAATAGTGGTTGAAAAAGAAGTGGAAACAACGGGCTTAAAAGGTCAAACAATAATCAAACGTTTAGAACCCTTTAATATGATTCCTGCTGACAAGGTTGTTTACACCACTCAATATCATAATACAGGTACTCAAAATGCTCGCAATGTCCTCATAACAAACCCTATTCCCAAAGGCCTTTTTTATCTAAAAGGCAGCGCCGAACAACCTAAAACAACTGTGACCTACTCGATTGATGGAGGGAAAACCTTTAGCCCCCCTCCTCAACTAAAAATTACACAAAAAGATGGTAAACAACGCCCTGCGCTGGCACAAGATTACACTCATATTCGCTGGAAAATTCAGTCCATTTCAGTGAATGAAAAAGGCTCTGTTCACTTTAAAGCACAGCTAAAATAAAGAAGCCACCCGACTATGTTGACCTTACTATACAAAAATAAATACACGCCACTTATATTTATCACCCTGTTAAGCCTCTGTACAACGCAACAAGTATTGGCAGTGGGCACTACTTCGGGTATTGATATTAGCAATCAAGCCACCCTTGACTATGAAGTCGATGGCATTAACCAAACAGATATCAGTAGCAATATCGTTACCTTTCGAGTTGATGCTAAAGTAGACCTTACCGTCACAGGTACGAGCAATGTGAATGGCACTCCTGGCACAGTCAAAGTATTGGAATTTACCATCACCAATACAGGAAATGAAACCTACGACTACACTCTCTCTTTTGAAGCGGGCTCAGAAACCTTTACCGTGTCCGATTTGACCATTCATGTAGACACCAATCACAACGGCACGTGGGATGGAATAGCCGTTGATCTGCCCAGTACTTCACTGGATAACCTTATTGCAGATGCCTCAACCAAAGTTTGGTTAGTGGGAACAATTCCTGCCTCAGCAACAGACAATCAAACATCCACTTATCGTTTAATGGCCACGGCATTATTAGCTGATGGCACAGCCATTCCAGCCCAAGCAGCGGATGTGGCCACCACCAAACAGTATGTGTATGCTGATGCAGCAGGCCCCCATAGTGCCGACGGTGCTCAAGACACACAGCATTCGGCTGCATTGAGTTTTACGGCACAAACCGCCAGCTTAAGTCTGACCAAGTCATCCACCGTGATATGGGACCCAATCAACTTAGCCGTTACCCCATTACATATTCCAGGTGCCATTGTTGAATACACAATCACGATTACCAATGGAATAGGTGCTGAGACCGCCAATGCTATCGTCATCACCGATGTATTAAATAATAATCTTGCCCCCCCAACCGATGCCGCACGCCAATACGCACTGGGTCACTCTATTCGATTAACGTCACCCAACTTATACTCAGGAGTCATGACCAATTTAACCGATGCAAATGATGCCGACGAAGCCTCTATCACAGGTCAAACTGTCACGGTTACAGGCATTGTTTTATTGGGGGGGGAGTCAGCCACCATTCATATTTTAGCGGAGATTCAGTAATGTTTTCTTTCACATAACGCTGTATCAATGATGAATATCCATAATTGTCTTACACCAGCATTCCACATGCCCATCGTCTATTCTAAAAAGAATAGGAAGGCTTCGGTGTATTTACGATTTGTTCTACTGTTCCTCTTACTGCTCATACAAAATACCCTCCCTCTCTATGCGGCCACACCAGCAGGCATGGTAATCAACAACACCGCTAGCCTAAACTACCAAGTCAACGGAACTGTTCAACCGTCTAAATCCTCTAATACCAATCAGTTTACGGTGATCGGTGTTATCAGCCTAAATCAAGGAGAGGTCTCCGCTCCAGAGACTCATACCCAACAACTCTACCCAGGTAACCGCACAGACTTTAATATTACACTGACCAATACAGGCTTAAACCATTTGGGTAATGGAACCCTCTCAATTCGCCTACCTGCCAATCTTGATTTTACGCTTATAGATGAGAACGAAAATGGTTACCTCTCTCTGCAATCACAATCTACCCTCAATGACCTCAGTACCTATCAGTACACGGTAGATACGCTCAATGTAGGCACTCATATTTCCTATCGTGCCAGTATTCAAGTGCCTAGCAATTTTCAAATCAATCAAAACCTGTTTGAGATGACCTATCAAGCCAACAGTGTTGAAATTGCCAAAACGACCACCACACTTAATTTAAATGAACGCACCCAAGGCATCTTGCAACTCTTTCAATATTCAGCTGATCCAGATGCCACACTACTCAGTATTCAACCTACCTCCTTTATGCAACCCAACAATCATTACAGTCCTCTTACACCTCCGATTGTAGAAGAACTCGGAATCAGTGCGACCGCCACGCCCATTCCTGTTAAACCTGTTAATGCGTTTAAACACAATCAAATCATTTTTATTCAATTGAAGGAGGGAGACCACAACACCAACAGCACGGTTAAAGACACCATTGAAATTGATTTTGATATCCCCGACAGTACCGATACTGAACGATTAAAACTAACAGAAACCGATGTAAACAGTGGCATATTTAGTGGCTATATCACGCTGCATTTGAGCAGTACAACCATTCCCAATAATGGTGAACTCAATGTTCAGCCCAATAACAGTATAAAAGTCACTTATACCGATGATGTAGATCACAACGACAGTATTACCGATGTAATTTTAGTCGACCCCTACGGCCTATTATTTGACAGCTCAACAGGCGCACTATTGAATGGCTATTCCGTGTCAATGATTAACACCGATACTGGACAACCAGCACAAGTCGTTGGAGATGATGGGATCAGTAATTACCCTGCAACCGTGATTACAGGCGGCTCAGTCACTGACAGTTCTGGCACGGTGTATAATTTTTCAGACGGTGCGTATCGCTTTCCTTTTGCACCCATTGGAAATTATAAACTGGTGATAACACCACCCAGTAACTCAACCTATACTTGGCCATCTAAGCAGCCCAATTCATTAATTAACCAATTGCCCAATGCACCCTATGCCCTAACACTTGGATCTCGCGGAGAAGTCTTTCCATTAACCGCAGGGCCACCACTTCATATTGATATTCCATTAGATCGCTCTGACTTTCCGCTCTATGTGCGCCGCTCTGCCAATCTAAATAACGCCTCAGCAGGAGACTTTATTCTCTTTACGGTTCAAATAGAGAACATTGACAGCGAGGCCATCAACCAAGTGGTTTTAACCGATACTTTGCCAAAAGGGTTTCGTCTTGAAAATGATTCCGTTCAAGTCAATGACCAACCTACCACTCCCCCCGCACTTTCAAAAGATGGCCGCACTCTTACCTTTTCATTAAACAACCTTGCCGCTGGAGAAGTCCTCACACTTAAATACGTTGTCGCAGTGGGAGCCGTTAAACGAGGTCACCTTCAAAGCAGCAGTGCCGCACTGGCCAATGGCGGAGCAACACGCTCCAATACCGCCAGCCTTAACACCTTCATTACCGAAGAGCTGATGCGTAGCCGAGCTATTTTAATGGGGCAGGTCGTGATTGAACCTAATGAAGCGGCGCTGCTCAAAGAGCGCAAAGGGGTAAAAAAGGTGCGTATTTACATGGAAGATGGTCGCTATGCCTTAACCGATGAGCGTGGTATGTACCATTTTGACAATGTCACACCTGGCACGCATGTGGTACAACTGGATTTAGACACCTTGCCTCCACAATATGAAGCCTCGCTCAGCCACAACAATACGCGTTTTGCTGGGCGAGCTTGGTCTCAGTTTGTCGATATTCAAGGCGGCACGCTGTGGCGCAGTGATTTTTATGTGTCTGAAAAACCGAAGCCAAAGGGAAGTGTGTCCCTCCAAATTAAAAATTTAGAGCTACAGGCCGACGATACACTGACCTATACCATTTCACTTAAACACCATACGATTGAACTTAAAAATAAACGCTTAACCGTGATGATTCCAAACCACACCACCTATCAATCAGGCAGTAGCTTTTTAAATGAAATATCGCTTAAAGACCCAACGATAGTGGGTAATATGTTGGTATTTCATTTATCGGACTCACCTAAAAATACCCGTGAGACGCTTAAGTTTACCGTTCAAGGCGTGACACAACAGTCCTCGCCAGAGCTGATTAGTAAAGCCTTTTTAATGTTTGACAGTCCTGAAGACTCCAACCAACGCACACCCGTGGTCAGCCATGCTACGATGGTGACAAGCCTGAAAAGCTTGCAACAAGTAACAGAAAAATTTGTATTAGGTATTCGTTTTAACAGTGCCGATGATCAGCTCAATACTGAAGACAAGCTATTGCTTGCCAACTTTGCACAAAAAATTAAACACCTTAAAAACCTTCGAATTCACGCCATTGGACACTCTGATAACCGTGATTTACTACCTAAAACGAAATTACGATTTAAAAATAATTACCAGTTATCCGCCAATCGTGCCACGGTTATTGCCAATGCCTTAAGAGACATATTACAACTGCCCCCTAGCCATATTACGGTTGAAGGCCGTGGTCCAGATGAACCGATTGCCAGCAATACCACCCGTGCAGGACAGCGAGAAAACCGTCGTGTACAACTGGTTATTTACAGTGATCAAATTTTTCCCCCCCCCTATGGCCAACCCTCAGTTAACATTCAGGCACAGCAGAGTGATCTATTAAAAACGACTACGTACGGTTCGAATATAGCGCCTAAAGTTGTTAAAAAAACCGATCATAAATCAGTTAACCAGACCGTGCCAGAAGCATTCAATCAAGTCTGGCTATCACAACAACCTAACGTTATTAAATGGCTTTATCCTCAATCTAATCAACTTCCAAATATTGCCTCTACCCGCATTATTATTCAACACAATAAACACCAACAGGTTACGCTATTACAAAATGGATCGCCTGTTAACAGGCTTAATTTTGAAAGCGTTATCACCGCCCCTAACGATCAAGCAATAAGTGTTTGGAAAGGTGTGGACCTTAAAAAGGGAAGTAATCATTTTGAAGCCATTATTTATAATAAAAATAATCAAGAGGTACAACGGTTACAGCAAGTCGTCCATTTGTCTACCCAGCCTGTGAAAGCTGAAATTGTGCCTGAGCAGTCTGTTTTAGTTGCAGATGGAATTAAAAACCCAGTGATTGCTATTCGCCTATTAGATCAAGACGGTTACCCTGTTCGTAACGATGTTAAAGGGCAATTTAATATTTCCCCCCCCTATCAAGTGCAACCCAAACACAACTTTAATACGCAAGTGATGCCCAGTGCATTGCCTGATTTAAATGAGTATCATGTGGATGAGGCAGGAATTGCCTACATTACCTTAAAGCCAACGACGGAATCGGGTGAAATAGAGTTAACGCTTCCCCTTAACAACCAAACGGTTAAACTTCAAACTCAACTTAAAGCGGAAACCACTCCATGGATTTTAGTGGGATTGGCCAATGGCACTGTAGGTTATGAAACTTTAACGGAAAAAAGCGTCGCTTTAACAGGCGATGAGACACAAAATCACCTTTACCAAGATAACCGTATCGCCTTTTTTGCCAAAGGAAAAATTAAGGGTGAATGGCTTCTGACGCTGGCTTACGACAGCCAAAAAAAGCGCCCAAATCAAACTGACCCTGAACTGTTTCAAACCATTGACCCTGACACCTACTATACTCTGTACGGAGATACCTCTTACAACGGTTATGCGGCTCCGAGCAGTGAAAATCTCTACTTAAAATTAGAGCACGATCAGTTTTACTTTTTATTTGGCGACTACCGAACCGAGCTAAATAAAACCCAGTTAGCCAAATACAACCGTACCTTAACAGGGATTAAAACACGCTACAACGATGAACAATTTGATTTAATGCTGTTTGCCAGCAACAACAATCAAGCGTTTATAAAAGATGAATTTCGTGGCAAAGGAGTTACAGGGCCTTACACGTTAACTCGCCAAAATATTGCAATGAACAGTGAAAAGATCATTATTGAAACACGTGATCGTTGGCGCAGTGAAGTCATTGTCTCCACCACTGAACTCAGTCGCCACCAAGATTATCAAATTGACTATCAAACTGGCATCATCAGTTTCCGTACCCCTGTTTACAGCACTGATTTTGATATGAACCCGAACTATATTATTGTGAAGTACGAATCGTTTGATAGCCAAGACACACAAACGACCTACGGTGGGCGTGCAAAAATGGCAGTGAATGAATCCTTAACCGTAGGGGTAAGCCACATTAATGAGGGGCAAACGGGCGGTAAAGGGACTTTAGACGGCATTGACCTCATGTACCAAATAACAAAACAGACCAAATTAAATGTCGAGGTGGCTCGTAGTCAAAGTCAAAATACGCTACAAGAAGATACGAAAGGCCGTGGTTATGTGGCTGAACTGGAACACCAAACCGAACACAGTCATAGCAAGGTTTATCTGCGTGAACAAGAAGAAGGCTTTGGTCTTGGGCAAACCAATGCATCCGAAAATAACTTACAAAAAATAGGTGCCGAGACCCGATTAAAGGTAACAGACAATCTGACCGTTAAGGGGCAAGCTTATCAGCAAGAAGAGCTTACTAACAGTAATAAACGCTTAGTCATTAATACCGAAGCAGAAAGCAATATTGACCAAACTAATTTGCGTGTTGGATTGCGCTCAGTTCAAGATGAACTTGAGCGTACTCAAACAAGTTCACAACAAATTACAGCCGGCATTCGTCAACCCTTTTTAGACAATAAGATCACCACGAGCTTGATGCATGAACACAATGTAAACAGCGGTGATAACAGCATTGATTTTCCAAATCGTACCCGTTTAGGGGCTAATTACCGTGTTGCCCCTAAAACCAGTGTCTTTATTGAGCAAGAACTGACCAATGGTGCACAGCGTGATACACGAAATACCTTAATTGGTATCAAATCCTCTCCTTGGAATGGGGGGGAAATTTACAGTGGTGTGACTCAAACGGCGGGCTCAGAAAACAGCACCCGCAGTAATGTCAGTGCACGTCAAACTTGGCAGCTCAATGATCAGTGGCGACTGGACTTAGGCGTAGAAGATGTAAGTGTACTGGATGCCGGTACGGTAACGAATACGACGAGTCATTCATTTACAAGCCCAAGCAACAGTGACTTTACTGCAAGCTCAATAGGTCTGGCGTATGCACCCGGACAGTGGCTATGGAATGGGCGTGTGGAAGCACGAAATGGAAAATCAGAAGACAGCTGGAAGCTGGCTACCTCTGTGCAAACCAATCCAAATACACAGCTGTCTACTTTAACCACCTTAGCTTTCTCTAATCGTGATCAAAGTGCAGGTGTTAAGCAAACGGACCGTGCGATTCGTCTTGGCCTAGCCTATCGCCCCATGATAAAACCCAATGGAAATTGGCTCTTTTTAAACAAATTGGATTTAAAATCAAGCGATGTCAGCGGAAGCACACAAGCTGATGATAGCTGGCGTATTATCAATAATTTTAACGCCAACTACCAGCATAACCGTTGGCAGTTAGCGTGGCAATATGCAATTAAAACGGTGAATGAAACCCTTAATGGTCAAAGTTATAACAGCTTAACTGACTTAACAGGGGTAGAAACACGTTACGACATTACGCCAAAATGGGATGTGGGGTTACATGCTAATATGTTACGTGCCATACACCTCAATCAATACGACTACAATACAGGGTTTTCAGTAGGACGCACCGTTGCGGATAATATTTGGTTAAGTATCGGGTATAACCTAAGTGGTTTTCAAGACGATGACTTTTCACGAAGTAACAACACCAATGAAGGCTTGTTTTTACGTTTTAGAATCAAGTTTGATCAAACCAGCGTACAAGAGGCTGTGAAATGGATAGGACAATAAGAAAATGAGAAACAGAAAAAGCTTTCTACTTAAGTGGTGTTTATCTGGCTTTTTAATTTTATTATTCAGTAGCCAAGTACAAGCAGTCACCGTTACAATTTCAGGTACGCTCTACAGCGATGAAGGCATTACACCCATTACGTCTGCGGACCAATCCATACATTTAGTAATTGATGGGATCAGTATAGCTACAAGCCTCACTGATAGCTCTGGAAATTACTCCATTACCACAAATGTCACAGGCCCTTATATACCACTGCTGGTCTATGTCGATAACGGCTCTGTTGTGGGTACAACCATTACTGTGCTCTACTCCTCAACCCCTGTAAGCATTACTGATCTGCATGTTTATGCTAATCACCTTATTACTCGACAAGATGAAGGAGGAACCCCGTTGGATAATGGTGATATCAGCAATGCCGTAGGAAGTTACAATAATACAGATATTCTATATTCTATAACAGGCAGTAATCTCACCGTGCAAGGCACGAACACCGTACTCTACATTCCCACTGGTCACAGCTATACTCCAGGAGGCAATATCAATGCCCAACATGTCAAAATAAATGGCACGCTGACAGCAGGCTCTAATACGATTAATGTCAGTGGTGATTGGAACATTACCGACGGTACTTTTAACTATGATACCAGTACCGTTAACTTTACTGGAAGTGGTACCATTGACCTCTCCCACACCCCTCTGCCTTGGTACTCTGACTCAAAAGCCTTTTATAATGCGACGATTTCTGCCGCAGGGCAAACAACACACCTCGAACGAGGAATTAATGTTCAAAATACACTAACCCTAAGTACAGGAACGGTGACGGGGGGGGAAATTCTTCTCCAAAAAGATGGTGGAACACCACTCATTGCACCAGCAGGCTTAACACTCTCAAACTTTTCTGTTCGATATACGCCTCGAAATAACCCCATTAATGTCACAAGCCTTAACTATCGTACTTTATGGCTCTCAGCAAGCGGACCCAGCATTACGTTTACACTCCTCGGTGATGTGACCTGTACAAAGCTTTGGTTAATGGGTAGCTCTGGAAAAGAGTCAGTGCTTGATATGGAAAATCAAACGCTCACTTGCAATCAAATCGAAGTCGGGTTTAGCTCCCTAATTAATCGGTATGGAAAATTACAGTTAAATAACTCAACGATCAATGTAAATAACCTGAATATACATCTATCCGATTCCGGAGGAACCAATCAAATTATTGCAGGTAACTCAACCATCAACATCAGTGGTGACTGGACAAACAATGATACCTATATTTCTAATACCTCTAATGTGGTATTTAACGGCTCCTCCAATCAAACCCTTTTTTCTGGAGGAGACCCTTTTTATAATGTAAGTATTGATAATACGGAGGGGGGGGTAAATAATAATATTTTTTTAGGCGATGACTTAAATGTTAACAACAATCTCATCACCAATACAGGAAAACTGGATACGACCTCCAATAATTACAATATAACCGTCTTGGGTAATTTAGATCAATCTTCCACCACTGGAGAACTGGAAGCGAATGCATCAACCCTTACCGTAACAGGTGACTTTAGTGCTGACGGTAGTATAGACAGCACAAACTATAATAATGCCTCGCTCATTTTAAATGGAGCAGGAAGCCTTTTTTATGGCAATATTTCTAACCGCTGGCGAAATGGTTTTAATGACTTAAGGGTAGGGCAATCAGGGCAAACCACCATTTCCAATAATAATTTTGCTGTTCTCAATGAATTAACCGTTGGCTCTGGTGCCTTTAGTGGCACTTCTTTTATTTATTTAGGCAAATATTTATCTACAAGCTCTCCTTTAAATTTAGACCCCAATGCCACACTCAACATTAATGAACTCCGCTTTTTTGGCAGTAATCAAAACCTTCCTCCATTAAACAATGGATACGATTGTAATATTCGAGCCAGCAGAGGGAATTTAACACTGACTCAAACAGGTAACATTACCCTTAACGGAGAAAACCACTTGCTTATTGATGGTGATAGTTTTGCCGATCGAGCACTGACTTACAACACTAACGGTTTTGCCCTTAATGTGGGGGGTAGTATTATTGTTGGTGCAGGCAGTGATACTGCTCTTAAAACCCTTAATATCAGCAATAGCACAATCACCCTTGGGCAAAATTTTGAAATTCTCACAGGCACCAATGATTTAATTTCAACTAATTCTAATATTATTTTAAACGGAAATAGTACACAGTCCATCACAATGAACGGCAAATCAATGGATACGCTTACTCTTAACAATACCTCTTCTGCTGGCGTTACATTTACTGATACCTTTGCGGCTAACACCGTCACCAATACCACTCCTAACAGCACCATGACCTTTGCTGCAGGGCAAAATTTTACTGTCAATAATGCTATTAACCTGCAAGGCGCAAGCGGTCAATTGATTAACCTTGCTTCTTCTTTACCAGGAAGTCATTGGAACCTTATTCTCAATGGGGGGGTCAGTAAAAACATAGATCAGGTCAATGTTTCTTGGTCTGATGCATCAGGATCTCACAGCACGCAAATTCCAATTAATCCAAATAATACCGTCCGAGATGGCAATACCATTGCATGGTTTCCCCTACCATCTTTCTCTGTTACAAAAAATACTACTGTTATCTCCGATCCCATCAATGGCACAGGGGGGGGGAAAAACCGTATCCCTGGCGCCATCATTGAATACAGTCTAACTACTCGTAATACAGGCGGCTATTCGCCTGATAATAATACCGTCATAGTATTGGATGTGATTGATTCTGATCATGTAGAATTGGATGTAATTTCTGGCGTAACCTTTAGCGATGGCAGTACCAGCTCGGGCGTAACGCTGGGTATGGTAAGCTATTCTCATCGCAGTACCCCAACCAGCTATACGTATACTCCCACTGGAGCATTTGATCCCAATGTGGCTGGAATAAAAATTGAAACAAACGGTACGTTTGCTTTTGGTGGCGTACCAAATCCAGAATTTACAGTGACTTATCGAGTTAGAGTAAGGTAAGAAAAAAAAATAAAGGGAAGGGTTTAAACCTTAATGTACTCCGTACCACTCTCTTTTAAAAAAGATAAAAACTCGTGCGAGAGCAATGAAAGTTGCTTCCCTTTAGGGTACACAATATTCCACTCTTTATAAATAGGAAAACCTTCAACTTCTAACTCTTTAATGGGGCTATTATCCCCCTCTAGGTACAGTGAAAGCCTTGAGACCACAGCAACACCTAAATCACCCACCACGCAGTGCTTCATCGCCTCATTAGTATCCACAATCATCCGTTCATTAATGGTTAGGCCTTTCTCTAAAAACAGTTCTTCAACAGTAGAGCGAATACCAGAGCCCTCTTCACGCATAATAAAGGGCTCTTCTGTTAACTGCTCTAACGTAATTTTTTTGCCCACTAATGGATTATTAGCGTTAGCAATCACCACTAATGGATTGGTTGCAAAAGGCACGACTTCTAAATCAAGGTGACTGGAAGGCACTTGCCCTAAAATATACAGATCATCTAAGTTCTGATGAATGCGTTGAATCAATTTTTCTCGGTTAGTAATCTTAAGACTGACATCAATATCAGGATGTTTTTTGATGAAGTGCCCTAGGGCAATTGGAGTGAAATACTTGGCGGTAGAAACAACCGCAATACGTAAACGACCTCTCGTCATTCCACGAAGGTCATCCAGTAAAATTTCTAAATTAGACAGCTGATCAATAATTCTGCGACACGTTGCCGCCACATGCTCGCCCACATCCGTCAAAAAGATATTACGCCCAATCTGCTCATACAGAGGCATATCAATGGACTCACTGAAACTTTTAACTTGAGCGGATACCGTTGGTTGAGTTAAGTGCAGTTCATTTGCGGCCTTAGTAAAACTTAACTGCCTTGAGACCGCTTCAAATATTTGAATTTGACGCAGAGAAGCATGTCGAATTAAAAACTGTCCAGAACGAACGTTGTTATCTTTATTTTCCATGCGCACACTCCGTTAAAATTTGAGTGATTGTTAAATTCGTTTTAGTGCTTCTGTCGCGGCTCTTGATGCTTCAAGAACATCCGCTTCTTTTCCTACCATAATCAAACGACCATAAGCCCCCACGGCTCTGGCTTCAACCAGCGTAATATTGGAGGCCTTTTCAGCTTCATTGGCCGCGTAGATAATATAACCCGCTGGCTCGGTCTCCATAATAAGCATGCTTTGTCCTGGTAAAACCATTGAACCTCTGCGCTCACGATTAATTAATGTGGCATGATCAGGGGTGATGGCACGAATTACTTCATTCCACATCACCTTACAAGGTTGACGAGTAGTGTGCTCTGTTTTTAAAAAACGTAATACATGTGCGGACGACTCTAATACATCACTTTGATCACGATGGTGGATTACCATAGAGCCATAAGAGCGCTCAACCACTTGCTGTCCTAAGTGCACATTCGAGGCTTTCAACGCAATATCAGATAAGTGATGCACGGCCATACCAGGTGCGACTTCCATCCAAAGACAAGAGTCTCCTGATACAGGTAAAAAACCCATAGAAACCGTTCCCATATAGGAAGCCAGTTGAGGTTGTAAAGAATCTATAAAAACATAGGTTCTTAGTTCAATCATAAGGTTGCCTGCTGTAATTGGTTTAATACGTTCTGCAACGCTTGAGCCCGATGACTCACTTTATTTTTAATATTCATAGGGATTTCTGAGGCCGATTTAATGTAATCAGGCATCCACATAATGGGATCATAACCGATACCATAATCTGTTCTCGGTTCCATTAATATTTCGCCACACCATTGGCCGATACCAACAATCGGTACCGGATCTTTTTCATGGCGAACAAAGACCATGGCACAATAATAACAAGCTTTTCTATCTTTAAAAGGAATACCCTCTAAAGCCTCTAATAATTTTAGATTATTTCGCTCATCACTGGCAGGTTGACCTAAATAACCTTCCGAATAACGAGCCGAATAAATACCTGGCTCACCATTCAAAAAATCGACCTCTATGCCTGAATCATCAGCCAAAGCAGGTAGCCCTGTTTTTTTACTCGCATAGCGTGCTTTCTTTAAGGCATTTTCAATGAAACTTAAGCCATCCTCTTCCACTTCATCCAAAAAAAAGTCCGTTTGTCGCTTAATAGTGAAATCATAAGGGGCTAAAGCCGCTTCAATTTCCTTCACTTTATGCGGATTACCGCTTGCTAAAACAATGGTTTTCATAAACGCCTTAAAATTAAGAGAGTACTTCTGTATTGACAGAAAAGGCCATTAAATGATGCCCCTTCTTTTTATACTTACTAAGAGCTGCCATAACCGCTTCATAAGATTCCGAAGAAAGTACAATCATAATCAAAATATTGGTATCACCTTCAATATGACTGTCTTGAAGACCAGAGTCACCATTTCCTCTTACATTAAAAATGGTGTAACCATAAATTCCAATATCTTCAAGGGTATCAATTAGCTTAAGCTCTAAAGACGAGCTTGTAATAATTTGGACAACTTTTTCAGAATGCGTTACAACGGACATAGTACTCTCCTTTTAAATGCCTAGTACAGTAAATTTACTCTACTAGGTAACAGCTTAATTATGAATACGTTTCACTTAAACCCCTGAATACCAGCTTGCCATTTGATAAAACATTGGAATACCAATGACAACATTAAACGGGAAGGTCACGCCCAATGTTAGAGTTAAGTAAAAAGAGGGGTTTGCTTCAGGCACTCCATATCTCATTGCAGGAGGAACCGCAATGTAAGACGCACTGGAACCCAATATAGCAACCAACATGGCACCACCGACACTTAAGTCAAGCAACGTGATACCAACGAATACACCAATTGTACCACCAATTAAAGGCATGATAATTCCAAACGCAACCAGCGTAGGCCCGGCACTTTTAAATGATTTAATTCGTTTAGCGGCTTCAATCCCCATATCTAATAAGAATAAGCATAAAACACCCATAAAAATTTCATTCGAGAATGGGTATACTTTTGCCATGGCATCTGGAGAAGCAAGCGCACCTACAACCATCGCACCCATAAGCAGAATAACGCTTCCATTAGTAAAGGCTTCTTTCAACAAAGCGCCTGTATCAAGACCTGGTGCTTCTTGTCCAGCCACCTTTGGCTTAGAGGCTGCTATTTTTTTACGCGCTAACATAGCCAAAACAAGACCCACAATAATGGCTGGAGACTCCATAATAACCATCATAATAATTGGATAACTTTCATGTGCGATGCCAGAGGTTTCTAAAAAAGCAATCGCCGTTAAAAATGTGGCGGCACTTACCGAACCATAATGTGCTGTAATGGCTGCAGCATTAAAAGGGTCAATTCGATCACGAAAACGTAATAAAGCATAACCAATTAAAGGAATGACCAGCCCCATAAGGAATGCCCAAAAAATTGCCTGAAACGCAAGGCCAAAATCGGCTTTTGCGAGCTCCGCTCCACCTTTAAGACCAATTGCCATAAGGAGGTATAAAGAAATACCTTTTCCCATTCCCTCTGGGAACTTTAAATCAGACTTAATTAATTGTGCAAATACCCCGAGTGCAAAAAATAACACTGCGGGAATCAATAAACTGTCAAATCCAGACATATACGTGTCTCCTTCAATTTTTAGTGAACACTCTACACGATAAAAACACTGTAAGTACTAATTCTTTCGCGCAAAACACTCTCTTACTGCTTATGCAATAATTTTTTCATTGCCATCATATGGAAATACACCATAGAAGAGAAATTGATAATACAACTCCTACCTATAGAGAGTAGCAAATAGGTTATATCTATTTAATCGAATAATTAACAACCTTTTAAATAAGAGGCTTGTTCAACACTCATTCGGAGTAAGCTTTCTCAAATACATTTTTTACAGACAAAAAAAGAGGGTGCAATTGCACCCTCTTTCAATTATCACAACTTATTGTTAGTCCGGCCAAACACGAGTGCTTGAAAAAACACTCATTTTATCCGCAATATGCTCTTGTGACTCAACCTTTTTAACCGTTGCTTTTTTAGGAGCTACTTTCTTTACAGTTGTTTTTGCAGTTGATGCATTTGTCTTTTTAGGCGTTGCTTTTACAGGAGCCTTTTTGACCGCTGAACCTGTTTTATTCACAACATTTGTTGTATTTTTTTCCAACGTCATATTAGCTTTATTTTGGGTGGAACTACTCATGATAGATACTCCTTAATCAGGCTAAATTCATCACTTTGTCATAACCATCATCAATTGCTTTCGCTAACTTATGATCAATATCACTAAGTTCTTCTGAAGTTGAGTAAATAATAATTGAAACACGATCCCGAGCAAAACTAATATTTGGATGGTGCTCAAGGCGTTCGGCCTCTTCTGCAACTTCATCTAAGAAGGCTCTCAGAACTTCAAAGTCATCAAAATCAAACCGCGCATCAAGCGCAGCTGGTTTTTTTTTTGACTTCCAACGCCCACTCATACAAAGCTCCTAGTGGAAGCTTGATTCATGTTCATTGCTTGATAAAACTCTTCAAGCCAACCGTTAATTTTAACCAATTGCTCTTGCTCTTCGGCATACAAACGACTAAACAGAGCATGGTCATCAACTGCACCCATATTGGCACAGAATTGAATCGCTTCATTATAAAGTTGTATTAAGGCCAGTTCTCTGACTTCACAACTTTTTAACGATTCAACAATAGAGCTGGTAGGGGTGGCTGGATTCAAAATACTTCCAGCGGGAACAACCCCTTTCATGACCATACGATCTGTCAAAAGGTTTGCATGCTGAAGCTCTTCATTTGCAAGCGTAACAAAGCTCTGAGCATAATTTAATTCGCCACGAAACTTCGCCAAAGAAGCTTGTGCCAAATAATGCTGTCCAGCAGAAAACTCCAAACTTAATGCACGACCCAAATAGCCTAACACTCTTGAATCGCCTCCCAGTTGCTGGGGTGCTTCAATTTGAGGAAAACTTCCTGCGCCAGGCATAATGTTACCCTGCATATGAGGTGAATAATGCATACCTCACTCCTCTTAACGTAAAAGGGCATAAGCCCTTAATATAAACTGCCCAAAGAGCAGTAAACACATCTTATACAATGATTATTTTGCTGTTAAAACAGACTCAACTTCATTGTGAGGACGAGCAATGATGTGCGCTGCTACAAGGCCATCACCAACACGTTCACAAGCGTCCGCACCAGCTCTTACCGCTGCGTTAACCGCACCCGTTTCACCACGAACTAAAATTGTTACATAACCACCACCAACAAACTCACGGCTAACTAAACGTACTTCTGCCGCTTTTGTCATCGCATCTGCTGCTTCGATTGCAGGTACTAGCCCACGTGTTTCAATCATTCCTAAAGCAATTCCGTACTCACTCATGCTGTCTCTCCTGTTACACTGATTATTAATTATGTAGTTGTGGTGGCCAATTATCAATGATGCCGCCAACCGTTAAATCCGTTAAAATTCTTTCATCACCTGTAGCACTTCGTGCCGAGGAGTTTGCGATGGTAAATACCCAATCGCCATTCTTTACACCAATTGGATCCAGTGCAACCAATATTGAACCAGATGCACTTTTTAAAACTTTGACAGGCAGCAAGCCCATCCCTTCATGTCGACTGGTCAAAATCAGCCGCTGCTTAACTTGATGAATCTCCATCCGAGATCCCCTCCCATTTGTCAATAATACCAACAATGGTCAAGTCACTAGGGTAGCCCTTAATGCCACTCGCATCTCGAGCAGCAGAACTTCCGACACATAAAACCCAGTCACCAGGCGTACAGCCAATTGGATCTACCGCAACCATCGGTGTGCCACCAGGTTTTTCGGTTAAAACCAATAAGGGCTTATGCTCTAAACTTGCAATACGGTTAGTAGAGACCAGCGTACGTTCAACCTTAAAAATCTTCAACTAATCCTCTCCTTAATGATTATAACTGACAAGCCAACTGAACTCTTTCGGCTGGCTGATGCCCTGTGTTATCTCTCAATGTACATAAAGTTTGCAGTTTACCTGCCTCCGATAAATCGAAATAACGACTATGCACTGCACCTTCTATTCGTTTGGCCTTACTTTCAGCGCGCTCTTTTGAGCCAGGAACCCTGCCGTCATAATCACAGCGAATAATAATTGGAATTGGTAACCCTTTATTGATGTTTAAACCCGTAAAGATTTTAATACCAACATCCACATCATTAAAACCTTCTTCTACCGTGTCTAGATAGCTGTAGTAAGTTAAGTTTCTGAGTTGAACTTCTTCAAAACCACTTCCAATTCCAATAAAACGCTCTGCATGGCCAATATCAGAGTAGCAACCTTTTTCATATTGGTTGACATACTCAATTTGAGAAAAATTATTCTCTATGAACCAAGCAATCAATTCATTCATTGATTCAAGCGCTAAGCTCGAAGCATTTCTAGCATTGCACTGCATAACAGCTTGCTGAATTTGAATTTTTGCCTGCTCAGCAGTCATTTTAGTTGTTTGGTGGAAAAGTGCACTCGTTTCAATAAAACGATCTAAACACACTCTTCCTTCTTTATCTGGAACGTACATTTTCAGACTGTCGTCGTCGGTGTTCATTCCAATTAATAACGTTTGTACGGTTGACCCGCACCCAAAACGGTTTTCAATCGCTTGCCTAAAGTCATTTAACTTAGACAACGCTGCCTCTGCCGCTTTTGTATCATCACTTCCATGTGCAGCACAGCCTTGATGACTAGGATCTGACTTAGAGTAATGATAAACCGCTATTTTTAAATATCGTGTAGGTTCATCTATTGAATTTGGTACGCCTTCTCGAAAACGACTGTGTTCAATAAACACCCAATTGCGAACACTTTCACTTACATCAAACAAAGCACCAGCATGTGCTTTTCTTCTCACTAAAGAGTAAGGAAGCCTTAACACATAACTGATTAAGTGTGCTAAGCGGCCATCTGCACAAGGCGCAATTCCAACTGCGTGGAATCCCGCTTTTCTGAACATATTTTCCGCTTTTGCTCTGTTTTGACCTTTAAGAGGATCCTGCTCAAAAAACTCTTTAGACATTGCCATGAACTGGGCAAAAACACATTCACAATAAAAAGAATCACTGTCAAAGTTATTTTGATTAAACTTATTCAATACTTCCTGACTGAACGTAATGCCAAGCCGCGTACGAACAACATCCTGAATTTTACAAGCAAAACCTGATCGAGCTTGCTGAACAAATAACTCTTGCACAACTGACTTGATCTCATCAAATGCCGATTTAATACGCACTTCATAAGCACGCAGCATCTCATTTTGTTTAAACTGAACTAATGGATTAAATCCCAATTCATTTTGAACCAATGAGGCACTATTAACATCTTGTGATAAAACATCATAAGACGACCGCCGCACACATATTTTGCGCCGAAACATCGGTACTTTACGACTCTTTGCTTTCAAAACAATCTCACTTAATTTCTTATGCTAGGCTCTCGCACCACCAGACAGTGTAACTTTCGCACCATCACTTGTGTTTCCAGCAGAACCCGTAATTGGACTCGGTGGAACTTCCTGCATTGAGGTAGGTCTAAAATTAGCCGCACTCAATGGAACCTGACCAGCCATCCCTCTAATTGAAGGATTACGTGCAGGTGTTAAAGGAGCGCCTGTTCCAGTGACTTTACTGCCACTGTCCCAACCATCACCCGTAATAACACTCGTTTCTGAAGCCATTGACTCAACACTCGCTAAAGGTTGAGAAACGTCAACAGGTGTCGCACCTCCAATCGCAATTGGAAAGTCTGATTCGCCAGGCGTTGAAGCATTCGAAGCTTGGCATACCAAGTTCATTTGGTCAACACCTTGATACTGAGTACCCGTTACCAACTCACAAGCACCCGTTTGAGCACCTGTTAAGCCAGAAATACCTGGCTGAACACCTGTTAAAGGGTGTCCGCTATTCATCTCTACCGGTTGCATTTCCTGCTTTACATTCGACTGCTGAACAAACGAATTACCGGCCAGAAAATTTGTATTTGAAGCTCCAGAGGTTCTCAACGGAGCTGAGGTACGATCTCCTGTTACATTCTGCTTACTCGAAAAAGTACCTGAAACAGAAACCTTTTCTCTCGCTTTATCAGAAACTGTCGGAGTTTGACAAACTGCAGCCACCTCTTCTTGTCCTTGATAACCCGTTCCAGTAACAGACTGACAATAGCCACTTGCCACACCAGTGACCGCTTCTAAACGACCCACTTGAGTACCACTGGTTTTATTGCCTGCAAACGTAGTCGACATCACAACCTTTTTAGGGGCTGTTCCCTGCTCAACAGAAGAGGGCTGAATTGAGCCAGATTGCACAGGAAAATCATTTCCTCCGCTCACCTTGCTAGCATTTGCACTACTTTTAGTTGTATCTGTAGATAAAGCGGGGTTAATTGAGAAACCACCCACGGATGCTTTTACTCCAGAAGACTGTGTACCACAAAACAAGTCACCTTGATCGGCCGAAAGGTACTCAGTACCTGTCACTCCAGAACACAAACCTGCACGATCTCCAGTAACGGATTTCGCTTGACCCATTCTACTTCCACTGATCGTTTGACCTTTGGTTGTTTGAGTCATGGTTACTTTAGTTAAACCTGCAGCGGGTATATCAGAACAGTGAGCAGCAAACTCCTCTGTACCTAAATACTCAGTACCACTAACCAATTGACAATCGCCTTTTTCTGCGCCTGTTAATTGACCTTGTCCAACTTGTGTTCCTGATACAGTCTGACCGCTCAAAGTTTCAGAAAAACCCACTTTTTCAACAGGCCCTCCTGAACGATTTTTACGACCTTGACGTTTTTTAGAAACCTCAGAAGATGAAACACCTCCTGACTTTCCACGCTTTCCACGCTCTGTTCGAACGCTCTTAGCAATATCTCTACCTGATGCTTCAGGGTTACACGCTTTAGCAACAATACTTGCAGCACCACCACTTGATTTATAAGCGGCAACTCCAGCCTGTCCTTTTGCTTTAGACTTACGTCTAGCCTTAGAAAGCAAACGACCACTAGAAGCTTCAACCACCGTTGATTTAACTTGTGCTCTACCATTCTTAGCGCTGTTTTTTACACTATTTCTTGGCTTACTTTCGGACTTAGCTCTAGGCTCAATAATCACTTCTGGCTGAGGCTTTTCTCTCGTTCTAGAAGCTGGCTGAGACTTTACAGAACTAACTGAAGTAGATTGACCGCTCATCCGTTGCTTTCTTCTTTGTTTTGCCATTTCACGACCTTCTGCAACCACTACTGGTTGAGAAGGAGCTACTGAAGCTCGAACCGAAGTTTTAACCGTCGTAGCAACAGTAGCAGAGGGAGCCGAAGCCCCTCTTGTTGCTCTCTTAGTAGCAATTGGCGCAGCTGTTGCCACGCCATTTCCTCTAGTTTTACGACGTGCAATAGCTTGGGAGCGCCCACTTAGGGTTTTAGTAGAATTACTCATACTAAATGTCTCCATATTCATTTATTGCGTTGGATTACATGCCTCTTGGGCGGTAAACCACAAAGTTGTGCCCTTGACACTGAGTGTAGCTGTCATAACCAACTACACGGATCAAATGATCAGGATACGCTTGACGACATTCTTCAATTTCGTTCAAGAAAAGGTTAGGATCACGCATTCCGAAGAATGGTAATTTCCACATACCCCAATAATGATCGGCTGAATTTTCAGGTCTATCGTGCTCTAATGCAGGAGTCCAACCTTGATTGATGATGTATACAATCTGGTCATAAACCTCATCTGCTGTTAGCTCGGGCAAGAATGAAAAGGTTTCCATCGTAACGCGAGTGCGGTAATCGTCTTTAATTAAGTTACTCATAGGTATACTCCTTATATTTTACTTAGGTAAGTAATGATCTAGCCGTCCAATTTATCAACAGTATCGAACTCAAACTTGATCTCTTTCCATGTATCTAGAGCAACTGCAAGCTCTGGACTGTGACGAGCTGCGTCACGAAGGATATCATTACCTTCTCTTTCTAGATCACGACCTTCGTTACGTGCTTTAACACAAGCTTCAAGCGCAACACGGTTAGCCGCGGCTCCAGCAGCGTTACCAGCAGGATGTCCTTGTGTACCACCACCAAACTGAAGTACAGAATCATCACCGAAGATATTCAATAGTGCAGGCATGTGCCATACGTGAATACCACCAGAAGCTACTGCGAAGATACCTGGCATAGATGCCCAGTCTTGATCGAAGAAAATACCTCTTGAACGATCTTCTGCAATGAAGTCTTCACGCAATAAATCAACAAAACCAAGTGTTGAAGCGCGATCACCTTCAAGCTTACCAACAACCGTACCTGTATGCAGATGATCACCACCTGACAAACGTAGACATTTAACTAGTACGCGGAAGTGAATACCGTGATTAGGGTTACGATCGATTACAGCGTGCATTGCACGGTGAATGTGAAGTAACATTCCGTTATCACGACACCATTTAGCAAGTGTTGTATTTGCTGTGAAACCAGCTGTCAAGAAATCATGCATGATGATCGGCTGACCAAGTTCTTTAGCGAACTCTGCACGTTTCATCATTTGCTCAACATCACCAGAAGTAACGTTTAAGTAGTGACCTTTACGCTCACCTGTTTCAATCGTTGCTTTATCAACAGCGTTTGCAACAAATTCAAAACGATCCTGCCAGCGTTGGAAAGGCTGTGAGTTGATGTTTTCATCATCTTTAGTTAAATCTAAACCACCACGTAAGCACTCATAAACAGCACGACCGTAGTTTTTAGCAGATAAACCTAACTTAGGCTTGATCGTACAACCTAACATTGGGCGACCATATTTGTTTAGCTTATCACGCTCAACTTGGATACCACTTGGTGGTCCATTACACGTTTTAACAAACGCTACTGGGAAACGAATATCTTCAAGACGTAAAGCACGAATCGCTTTAAATCCAAATACGTTACCAACCAATGAAGTTAGAACGTTTACAACAGAACCTTCTTCGAAAAGGTCTAATGGGTAAGCGATGAACGTATAGAACGCTGCTTTATCACCAGGTACGTCTTCAATTCTGTAAGCACGACCTTTGTAGTATTCCATATCCGATAATAAATCGGTCCATACTGTAGTCCAAGTACCAGTTGAACTCTCTGCTGCAACCGCAGCTGCAGCTTCTTCACGTGAAATCCCGTCTTGTGGAATCACTTTAAAACATGCTAATAAATCTGTATCAAGCGGCGTATAATCAGGCGTCCAATAAGTCAGCTGATAATCTTGCACACCCGCATCAAAAGTTTGTGTAGACATAGAACTTCTCCTCTAGGGTTTGGAGTTGAATTAAACTCAGGCATAATCTTATAGAGTAGTTCCTAGATTAGCCAATTGAAATAAACAATACAAAGAATTGATTAGACTCTATACATACTATGCTTGCCCATTCTTAATAAACTATATAACCAACTTATTAAACAGTTAACTTTTAAGGGCAAAACACTTAAAAAAAACTGAACTCAACGTTAAGCCAATATAATTTACTTGCATACAATACTCTATCTACGTACTGTCTGTAAAAGGATTTTTACGCCTCGTCATAAAAATTTAATGAAAGAAAAAGCAAATCAAGAAAAAAATACTAGATATAACAAGGCTTAAAATTGAGCGAATGACAGCTCTAAGAACAATTCATGCTTCTTGCTAGGTGCTAAGACAACAACCTCCTCAAAAACATTACCCGATTCAACGCACAAGAAACTAGGCCATGCTTCTTCAGGGATATCCCTGAAGCCTTTAACAATTTCTGGACCTGGGTTCCAGACAACAGAAGAGCTTGAAGATTGCTTACGAATATAAATACGACGAGATAAAAGAGGATCATCAAGTACCGCATCAACTGAGTGATTTAAAAAAACAGAGTCCATCGTTGGGGTGGATAAGTACAGTGCGCCAGATTGAATACTTCGCTGCCAATTATTTAATGTATCAATTCGGGTACTTCCCTCTAGGCCAGAAACTGAAACACGGGAGACATTCCCCACCTTAAAGTAACTATGAAATGCCTCCGTAAAGCGCATCTCTTGCTCGCTTAAATTGGAGGTAACTAAACGAAGTGACAACCTCTCTCCCACCGTTACAACCAACATCAAATGAAACGAACAAGGCCAAACCTCAAGTGTCGACTTACAAGACTTTATACTAAAAAAGAGCTCCGTTGCACCGTTCTCTAAAGTAGAAACCTGATCCAACTGCCAAAGCAAATTACGAACAAATCCATGAGCAGGAAGCGATGAGTTTGTAGCATGCTTACCAAACCACGGCCAACAAATAGGGATCCCTCCTCTCACAGGCTGCTGCCCATCAAATACCGCTAAAGGACTCACCCATAACAAGTCTAAGTTAGCGCCAGCACTCTTTGGAACAAAGCTTAAAACGTTTGCACCATAAAGCGCTATTTTTGCTGTTGCAAAAACATTGTCGACCGTAATAATCGACAGCTCATCCTGCTGACCAAACACAACAGAACTCATGGTTTTAACGCCACTCTGTCAATGTTTTTTCCAAAAAGTGACCAGGATAATCCCCAGTGACATAAGCCTGGCCAATTGACTTTAGCAGAACCAAACGAATCGTGCCCGCCTGTACTTTTTTATCCCCCGCCATTAAGTCTAAAAATGCTTGGTTATTCATCTCTGCAACCGTTGGTGGTTTAACCGGAAGGTTTACTCGCTCAAATAACGACTGAACTCTCGTCACATCACCCTCACTCAAATGCCCCAGTAATTTTGATAAATACATAGCCTGCATCGTTCCGGCGCTCACCCCCTCACCGTGCAACCAATTGCCATACCCCATGCCCGATTCAATCGCATGACCAAAGGTATGACCTAGATTAAACAACGCACGCAAGCCCGCCTCTTTTTCATCCTTCGCCACAATCTCTGCCTTATCCTGACACGATCGTTCAATCGCATAAGACAAAGCTTCTGGATCACGATTCATTAATCGTTCAATATTTTTTTCTAACCACTCAAAAAACTCAATATCTTGAATTAAGCCATACTTAATCACCTCGGCCAATCCAGCAGAGAGCTGTCGATCCTCTAAAGTATTTAATGTTTCTGTATCAATCACCACGCATTCAGGCTGATGAAAAGCACCAATCATATTCTTTCCTAACGGATGATTAACGCCTGTTTTCCCCCCCACCGAAGAATCCACTTGTGATAACAAAGTGGTAGGCATCTGAATAAATTTTACCCCCCTCTGAAAACACGCCGCGGCAAACCCCGTCATGTCACCCGTAACCCCACCACCCAGCGCAATCAAGGTACAACTGCGATCAAAACGCTGTCCAATTAACTCATCAAAAATCAGGTTAAGCGTCTCCAATGTCTTATACACCTCACCGTCTGGCAAAATGACCGACTTCACATCAAACTCTGCAAAAGCCGCTTCACAAGCCGATAAATACAACGGAGCCACAACTGTATTGGTCACAATCAATACCTGACGACCTTTTACATAAGACTTCACAAGCTCTGCTTGCCCCATAAGTCCTTGACCAATAAAAATAGGGTAACCTCGGTCACCTAATTCAACACGTAATGTTTTCATAAACGTTTTCACCAGATTTTTTAAAAAATTACTTAAAGATTAGAGAGAATTAAAAGGAGGGAGGGATAACTTTCAAACAAGATTTTCCAAGATCAAACGATCAACAATCTGCTTGACCACACGGTGCACCGACAGTTGCTGTGTCTCCACTACCAAATCGGCCATTTCAATATACCATGGCTCGCGTCGAACCATTAAATCAGTTAACACCTGAGCTGGGTTATCCGTTTGCAACAACGGGCGATTACGGTCATGCTTGGTTCGCTGAATCAAATGCTCAACAGGCGACTTAAGATAAACCACAAAACCTCGCGAACGTAAATGTTGACGATTCTCTTCTCGCTCCACCACGCCACCCCCCGTCGCAAGAATCGTTTCCGTGCGTTGCGTCAATTCATCAATCACTTGCCGCTCACGCTCACGAAACCCTGACTCGCCTTCAATATCAAAAATCATCGGAATGCTCGCCCCCGTTCGGGCTTCAATCTCGTGATCACTGTCCACAAACTGATAACTTAATCGCTCCGCTAAAACACGCCCAACGGTGGATTTTCCTGCCCCCATGGGGCCAACTAAAAATATACTTTCTTTATGCATAAAAAGTATTGTAATGGATTTATAAAAACCTGTATAAATTCTTTTAAACTCACCTCCAATGTATATCGAGTCACTTGCTACTTAATTAAATGCCTTTCGCTGATTCTGATTTATACTCATCTTTGTGACAAATTTAATTCTGCGGTTATTTTAAGGAAGGGTTATGAACTATTTATCGGTTGGATTTAAATTGGTTTTTTTGGCTTTGTTTTCGGTACTGTTATCCGGTTGTTTTTTTAAAGAAGAAGCCTTGATTGCTCATGATTTTCTTTATGCAGAAAGTGGCGATCAGGTTGAGGTGTTTGCCCGTGAGGGGGGGAAGAAATATCGTTGGAAACAGCTTTCGGGTATTGCTGTGGCCATTGAGAATAAACGTGCTTCAACTTTAAAATTTACTGCGCCTACCGTCACCGAAAAAACCGATTTGGTGTTTGAGTTAAAAGCCAAGTTTGACGACCCTGTTCATGACCAAATTACCATCACCGTGTTTCCCATCTTAATCATAAACGGTGTTCGTTTACCGCCCGAGCCGTTGCCTGAAGAGAATAACGCCACTTTATTAGGCGTGGACAGCAACAACAACCAAGTACGAGACGATGTAGAGCGTTGGATTTACACTGAATTTAAAGACAAGCACCCAGTGCATATTGA
>WFQP01000025.1 GCA_015487015.1 Thiomicrorhabdus sp. | reverse complement strand
GGTCACGTTGCCATCTTGAGATAGGCAGTTTCATGGCAAGGTGTTCAAAAATGGCGTTGGCCAAGCCTAGGTTTCCTTCGGAGTTTTCAAAATCAATTGGGTTGACTTTATGAGGCATGGCTGATGAACCTATTTCACCCGCTACGGTTTTTTGTTTGAAGAAACCAACAGAGATATAGCTCCAAACATCGCGGTCAAAATCAATCACAATGGTGTTAAAACGTGCCATGGCGTGAAAGTATTCGGCAATGTAATCATGCGGTTCAATTTGAGTGGTGTATGGGTTCCAAGCAAGTCCTAAGTTTAAGACAAACTGTTCAGACAGTTCATACCAGTTTACGTCAGGGTAAGCGGCAAGGTGGGCATTGTAGTTACCTGTTGCGCCATTTATTTTACCCATGATTTGTACGTTCATTAACTGTTTGGCTTGGCGCTGTAGGCGATACGCTACATTGGCCCACTCTTTACCTGCGGTGGTAGGGGACGCGGGTTGTCCGTGTGTACGTGCCATCATTGGGGTGTTGGCCATCTCGACACCCATTTGAGCCATTTTATCTATGAGTTTATCCATTTCAGGAATAATGATGAACTCACGAGCGTCTTTGAGCATGAGTGCATAGGCTAAGTTATTAATATCTTCTGAGGTGCAGGCAAAATGAACAAACTCTGAAATGGCGTTGAGTTCTTTGTTATCGCCAAAGTGTTCTTTAATGAGGTATTCGACCGCTTTTACATCGTGATTGGTAGTGCGTTCAATCTCTTTAACACGTTGCGCCATCTCAATAGAGAACTCATCAACCAGTTTTAAAAGGTGTTGTTCGGCTTCATCACTTAATTTAGGGACTTCAGAAATCCCTGGGTGATTGGCCAACATACGCAACCAAAACACTTCAACTTTTACACGGTTTTTAATTAAACCAAATTCACTGAATATCTCTTTAAGATTGTTTAAACGTGCGCCGTAGCGTCCATCAATAGGGGAGATTGCGGTTAATTCTGTCAGTTGCATGTGTGAAGTTCCTTTTGCGTTCGGGTTGCCAAAAAGGCAGTCAATTTTTTAGTGGCGACTATTATAACGTAAAGGTAGTCTTGGATAAGTTCTTTTGAAAATACAGATTTAATAGTATTATTGATCTCTGATATGATTTGCGTTTGGATTTTGGTTGAAATTTAAGGTATATTACGCAACAAAATTAAAATGGCTGAAACTTTTTTGGCCTATTTTTAGGAGATTGAGTGGTCATGTTTATTCCATGTGAAGATGCAAAGCGTTTGATTAAAGAAAAAAAAGCGCAGTTGGTAGACGTTCGTACACCAGAAGAGTTTGAAAGTTGTAAATTGCCTGGTGCGGTGAATCTTCCTTTACAAAGTATTGATTACATGGGGGTTCATCGGTTGAGTAAAGAGAATCCTGTGGTCGTATTTTGCCGTTCAGGGCAGCGCTCTCAAATGGCGATGCAAATATTATTATCGCAAGGGTTTAATGAGGTTTATAACTTAGGCTCTTATAAGGCTTGGAGTGAATGCCCAGAAGGGTAAGCTGAAAAATAAAAAATATTTTTGATAAAAAGCGCACTCAGCGCTTTTTTTATTTCTACAATTCGCATTTTTATTTGGGATTGGGAACTCTTTTTTAGAGATTTCTTAAGAAATGGCTGAATTCCTGTAAAATTAGCAGATAATTAAATGGAGTAGGGGGAGAGTTACTCTGTATGAAAACACCTAAACGAATTTTACCTTTGGTTGAGGATGGGTTGGTTGATGAAGTCATTCGTCGATTAATGAGTGGCAAAGAAGCGGATGTTTTTTCAGTGCGTTGTGGTGATGAAATCCGCTGTGCCAAGGTTTATAAAGAGGCTGCTAAGCGCAGTTTTAAAAAGGCTGTCGAGTATCAAGAAGGCCGAAAGGTTCGAAATAGTCGTCGTGCAAGAGCGATGCAAAAAGGGTCTAAATTTGGGCGTAAAGAGCAAGAGACCATTTGGCAAAGTGCCGAGGTGGATGCGCTGTATAAATTGGCTAACGCTGGGATAAGAGTTCCTGAGCCTTATGGTTGCTTTGATGGCGTGTTACTTATGGAGCTGATCACGGATGAAGAAGGTCATATTGCCCCACGTTTAAACGATATTTCTATGAGCGCTGAGCAAGCACGAGAAGATCACGCTATTGTCATGAATTACATTATGCGCATGCTGTGTGTGGGCGTAATACATGGCGATTTATCGGAGTTCAATGTACTGGTTGATGAGTACGGCCCCGTGATTATTGATTTGCCCCAGGCGGTTGATGCCGCTGCCAATAATAGTGCTAAACGGATGTTAACGCGTGATGTTGATAATATCACTAACTACTATGCCCAATATGCACCTGAACTATTAAAGACACAGTACGCCAAAGAGATGTGGGCACTGTTTGAGGCGGGAGACTTGCATCTTGATTTAGAGTTAACTGGTTTATACCATGTAAAAGAAAAAGCGGCCAATGTGGATTCTGTTTTAGAAGAAATTAAAGCCGTACTGGCAGAAGAAGAGATGCGTCAGGAGCGTTTACGCATGGCTGAAGGAAACAATTAAATATGGCCAAAAAGTTTTATGTGGTTTGGCAAGGCAGAGAGCCTGGTATTTATACCGACTGGAATCAGTGCAAGCGTCAAGTGGATAAATTTGCCGGGGCAAGGTATAAGTCATTTACAAGTTTATCTGATGCGCAAACAGCGTTTAAAGGCGGGCGAGTTACGGCAGACGTTGATAAAAAAGGGGGGGGGAAGAAATTAAAAACTCAACCAACAAAGCGACAAGGGGTAAAAACCTACACAGCTTCTGAAATTGCGTCACTGCCTATTGAAGTTAAAATATTTACAGACGGTGGTTGCGATCCAAACCCTGGTAAAGCAGGCTCGGGCATGGCATTGTACCGTAATGAGTCACTTGAATCTCTTTGGTATGGATTATACAACCCCCAAGGTACTAACAACACAGCGGAGCTGAATGCATTGAATCAAGCCTTTATTATGGCAAAAAAAGAGAGTGATTCTGGGCAAAGTGTCGCTATTTTTTGTGATTCTAAATACTCCATTCAGTGCATTACGCAATGGGCAGAAGGTTGGCAAAAAAAAGGATGGAAAAAGGCGGGGGGGGAAATTAAAAACCTGCCTCTTATTCAAGAGATGTTTGAACGCTATCAAGCCATTAAAACCAACGTTCAAGTGCTTCATGTAAATGGGCATGTGGGGGTGGAAGGCAATGAGTTGGCTGATAGGATGTCGATGTTAGCGATTAAGTTAAAAGAGCCTGAATTTGTTTGTTATCAAGAAGAAATGAGTATTGAATCTATTTTGGCACTGCGTACAGGTTAATTTAATATTTTTTATCTTACTTTTAGATAAAGAACCTCTAAAGTTTTTGTCTCTTTAGCCGATGTACTTAGTATCCAAGTTATAAACCGATGTTTTGGCATTTTTAGTGCTTTAAATGATGGATTATAAAAAATACGTTTTACCAACTAGGAGTACAATTATGGCGAACGAAATTGGTACTACGCTATTAAATAGCTTAACAAATAGCACCTTTGATAGCGGTAGCATGGCAAAGGTCATGGCTGATGCAAGTGTTGCCAGCCCTCGCGCAACGTTAGACAAAAAAGAAGAAAAAAATAATTTAGAGTTAGCGGCGATTACGTATTTAGATACAAATATTCAGGCCTTTAATTCGTACTTAGTTGACCTTTCATCCCCCGATTTATTCGAATCACGTTCTGTGAGTTCTTCAGATGAGACGGTTGTGGCCGTTCAGGCTACAGGACAAGCTGTAACGGGAAATTATCAAATTGAGTCAAAACAGTTGGCGCAAGCGCATACTTTGGTCTCGAATAAAACGTACAGTTCAGCCTCAGACACTATTTCTACGGGAACATTGAGTATTAGTGTGGGAGGGCAGACAAAAGACATTGTGATTGATGCCTCTAATAATACTTTGGAGGGGTTACAGTCTATTGTAAATAATGGCGATTATGGTGTGAATGCCTCCATTGTGAATAACGGTGGACAATATCAAATTATGTTCTCTTCTAAGGATACGGGTGCGGCGTCTAATATTGCTCTATCAGGGTTAGCAGATTTTGATGTAGATGGGCTTACCACTACGGCAGAAGCAAGAGATGCTGTGATGAGTATTAATGGACTTAATATCGCCAATAGCACGAATGATTTTAGTGGTGTTATTGATGGTTTAAATATTCAGCTTAAGTCGGTATCAACGACCGTTCAAAGTGTAGGTGTTGCATCCGATACCCAAAAGGTTGTGGATACCGTTTCGAATTTTGTAGAGGTTTATAACCAGCTGGAAACCATTTTAGATGATTTAGGTTCGTATAAAACGTTAACGGCCGCTGAGGAAGAGTCACCAGAGTTTGATTATTTTGGCGATTTATCAGGTAGCTCGCTTCTAAGGGATTTAAAAGGGCAGTTAAGGGATGCGTTAAGTGGCAGTATTTCTCAGTTATCAGACCCAAATACGCTCGCTTCCGTTGGTATTTCAATTGACCGAGAAGGTCAAATGGTTTTAGATCGTGGTATTTTGGACTCCGTAGCAACAAATAATTTAGATGCACTCGGGCTGGTTTTTTCAAAAGGGGGTAGTAGTACCGATCCTTTAGTAAATGTGATTGGTGGCAGTGATGAAACGGTCGCTGGAAACTATGCCATTGATATAACTCAAGTGGCTGAACGTGCGTCAGTTTCGGGAGGGGGTGTTACGTTTGCTGCGAATGAATTTCGAGCTAATGGAGACCGTGTATTTGATCCAACAGCAGCTTTAACTATTGATGCGGGTGCTGGGCTGGAAGTTTCAATTAATGGAGCTGCCAATGTGGCTGTTAATTTAACCGCAGGAAACTATGCAACAAAAGAGGATGTGGCAGCTCAAATGCAATTGGACATTAATGCCGCCCTTGCCGGACCGACGGTTTCTGTTGCTTATGATGTTTCGCAGTCCAGATATGAGGTTACGACAGCTGACGGTACATTAGATTTATCAGCGATGACAAATATGACCAACCAAGGCTTTGCTGCAAACACAGCGTATACAGGAGATGCTTTGATTGATTTATCTGCAGCTCCTGGGAGTTTTGATGTTTCAATCAACGCTTCGACGACGGTTACGGCAAGTGTTGCGGCGGATAAGTACACATTGGATGAGTTGGCCAATACGTTACAAAATAATATTAATGGTTTAACAGAGGTCTCTGGCTCGGGCGCTTCGGTGAATATATCTACAGAAGGTGGTGTGTTGAATATAGCATCAGATCGTTATGGAATTGCATCAAATGTGACTTTATCTAACTTTACTAACCTCGGCAATGCTGGGCTAGCAGCGGATTTAACAGATAGTGGTTTGAATTTGGATGGTACGATTACCACAGCAACAGGCAGTTTAAGCTTGGGGGCTTATGTGGATGGGGAAGATGGTCGTAAAGTGAAAATATCTGACTTTGCTATTATCGGTTCTTCGCCAGCAGAAGTTCGAGGGTTAGAGTTTGAAATTTTAGGTGGAACAACGGGTGCACGAGGCGATATTAACTTTTCACAGGGGTTTGCAAGCCGTTTAGAGGATACTATTCAGCGCTTGTTTGAAGACGAAAATGGTTTAGTTAAAAATAGAATTGAGTCGTTGAGTGAAAAGAGTATCGATTATGAGGAAAAAAGAGAGAAGCTAGACACTCGTTACGATAAGCTTTTATTAAAATATCAAATCGAGTTTGGTGCATTGCAGGCTTTGTTATCCAGTACTGAGCAGACCAGTGATTTTTTGACTGCAACGTTCTCAAATAACAATAATAATTAATGTGGATAGGATTTGATCATGAACTTAGCACTTAAGAGACAATTTACTAAACAATATGCTAATAACTATGTTGAGACAGCTGTTTCTGAAGCAACGCCACATAAATTAGTTGAAATGCTGTATGAAGGTGCCATTAAAAACATGAACTTGGCCAAAGTCTTTATTGAGCAAAAAAACTATGAAAAAAAAGCAGAGCATGTTAATAAAGCATTGGCTATTTTAAATGCATTAAGAGCAGGTGTTGATTTGGATAAGGGTGGGGAAGTCGCTCAAAACTTGTATGGTTTGTATGATTACTGTTACCGTACTCTATTTACGGCTTCTACCCAAAACAACCCTGTTGTATTAAATGAGGTACTGGGTCATATCACTGTACTTAAGGAGGCATGGTCAGAGATGCCGGATAACTTTAAACGATTCTCTAAAGAGCAACTGGATAAGGTTAAGGGTTAAATTATGGACTCGCTTGAAGTGACAAAGTTAAAATTACTCACTCACTCTAAAAATATGTTGGATGCTGCACAAAAAAAAGATTGGAATCGTTTTTCAGACTTAGAGAGTGGTTGGATGTTTTTATTACAATCTTCCGTTAAGTGCTATGGCGATGCGCTACAGCTAACAGGAGAGGAGTTAATAAAAGATAATCAAAAAATTCAAGCTTGCATGGGAAAAGAGCAAAGGGTATTGCTAGATCAGTTAGGAAAAAATACTAAGAATATTTCATCCATTAAATCTTATCTTGAATAATTTTTAATTTTAGAGTGTTTAAAAAGGCCTGTTAGATGACAGGCCTTTTTTATGTGTACTTTTTAAGGGCTTAATTAAAAAGAGAAGGCGTTGGTGTTTTGAGTAGGTGAGGTGAGTGCAGTTAACTCTGTTTCAAATAAAGTCTCGACTTCCCACTCTTGCTGACTTATGCGGGTGATTACTTGTGCGGTCATGGCGGGTGCATTACCAGCCACAACACATAAGCGGCCACCTAATGTGAGCTTTTCTTTATAAGCTTGTGGGATGTCAATAACAGACCCCGTTAAGATAATTACATCGTACTCTTGTCCATCATTCCAGTTTGTACTGCCATCTCCGGTATGAAATGTGATGTTTTCAAACGATTTTAAGCGAGGTTTAGCCGCTTCTTGCAGGTTGGCATGCAACTCAACGGTATCCACTGATTTTGCTTGCTTGGCGATTAAGGCGGTTAGGTAGCCACTTCCCGTTCCAATTTCTAAGACACGTTCTGATGAATCAATGTCTACAGCTTGTAATAATCGACCTTCTACGCGTGGAAACATCATGGCTTGTTTTGAGCCAATGGGTAGCTCAATATCACTGTAAGCAAGCTCTTCATTGTCTTTTTCTACAAAAAGGTGACGAGGTGTATCCTGCAATAAATCAAGAATTTTGGGGTCCAACACATCCCATGGTCGAATTTGTTGCTCTACCATGAAAAAACGGGCTTGATCTAAATCCATATGAATATCCTTGTAGTCGATGTCTATTTTTTAATCTTGCGATTATATCTAAAAAAAATGAGTTTATAAATGTTAATTATAGGGAGAGTAAGCCATGGGAAGGGTTAAATAGCTCACTTGGCTTTTTATTTAGGGGGGAATGTGTTCAAAAAATAGTTGAATGCTTTTTAGAAGGTTGTTTGTATGTTGATGTTAATGCTTAGTTTGGTGGATTTTTATCTACTTTAGTGCGAGAATGCCCAGAATTTTATTTCTCCTATTTTTTTAGTGGTAAATCTTATGAAACACCGAAACTGGATTACGCTGTTAGCCATTGGCCCAATGTTGGTTATTCCGTTAATGGTTGTACTACTTTCTTATATTGTAATTCAAGCAGAATCTGAAAAGCTGGAAAGCAGTGTGTCTATTATGGAGCAAAACACGATAGACAGTGTTAAGGCAGAAATTCAATCTAAAGTAAATAGTATTGTTGATTTGGCGGTTCATCAAAAGTCGGTGGTTAAGGATGAATTACATGATCGCATTCAACAACGTGTTGAGGATGCATATGGTATTGCCGTGGCTTTGCATGATCGTTATTCATCCACCCAGCCTGAACAAGAGGTAAAGTCGTTAATTATTGAAGCATTGCGTCCTTTAACTTGGAATGATGGTGAGAGTTTTATTTGGATATTAGATTTTGATGGAAATTTTCAACTAGCTCCAGGGTATTTACAGCATTTAGAGGGAACTTCCATTATTGACTTTAAAGATGCTACAGGGCGAGCCGTGATTAAAGAGGAAATTGCTCTGACGCGTGATGGGGGTGAAGGCTTTTTATGGGATACATTTACTCGGCCAAAAATCGGGACAGATGAGCAATTTGAGCAATTGGCTTTTGTAAAAAGTCTTGGGTTTTATAACTGGTATTTAGGCTCTGCTGAGTACTTAGATATTGCAACAAAACGAGCAGATAAAAAACTTTTGTCTGAGATTCGACAGTTAAGTGGCAGTAGCCAAAACTACTTTTTTGTCATGGATTTAAAGGGAGCTATTTTATTAAACAGTGCACGCCCTGAGTGGGTGGGGTTGAGTTATAAAGATAGCGGTGCGAGTGATACAGCATATAAAGCCTTGTATAAAAAAGTATTGCAAGCGGCTGAAAACCCTTCGAATACTCAATTTATTGAATATCTATGGATGAATCCAAGCCAAAATAAAGTTGAGCTAAAGCTGTCTTATGTCAAAGCCGTACCTAATTCAGATTGGATTGTCGGTAGTGGCTTTTATCCAGAAGATATTGTTAGGGAGTTAGCTCCTAAGATTATTGAAAGTATTGCATTGAACCAAAAAAAGATAGACCAATTATTAAATATAGCGTTTTGGGTTTTTATTATTTCAATTGGGGTATCTGTATTACTTTCGCTGGCTGTATTTCGTTTATTATGGCGGTATCGTTTAGAGGTTGAAGAGAAAAATAAAGAGTTGCTTGAGTGGAATGAGCAACTCGAAAAAAAGGTCTTAAAAAGAACTGAAGCATTGGAAGATATTAATGATGAACTTGAGGTGCTTGCTCGAACCGATTGTTTAACGGGGGTTGATAACCGGTATTCATTTATGAAAATCGCTGAAGGAGAAATTCGTCGTAGTAAACGATTTAATGATACCTTTTCTTTAATTTTATTGGATGTTGATAATTTTAAAAAAATTAATGACCAGCATGGCCACGATGTGGGTGACTTGGTGTTGATTGAATTGGTTAAAGTAGCCAGTCGTTTTGTAAGAGAGGTGGATACTCTTTGTCGGTTTGGGGGGGAAGAATTTATTATTATGCTCCCTAAAATAGAAGAGGACATGGCTGTTCAAATAGCTGAAGGTTTGTGTATTGCTATTGCAAATCATCCTTTTGAAGTCGTGACAAAGGTAACGGTAAGTTTAGGAGTGGCTTCTTATCAGTCTGGTTTAACCATTGATGAACTGATTAAAAAAGCAGATGTTGCTTTGTATCAAGCAAAACGTTCTGGAAAAAATAAGGTCTGTACTGCAAATGAGCCACCCAATAAAAAATAGAGTCAGTAATGGAAATTGCAAAGTCCGCTAAAAAAACAGTTAAAAAGGCCTTTTAATCAATCTCTTAATGCTCGTTTGAGCTTGATGTGGTTTTTGATGTTAAGCCTCTGAACTTAATTGAGTTCAGGGGCTTTTTTATTTTTTACTTGTTGTAAGTCGAACTCTCTCTCCTATCTCCTTTTTTATATACGTCCTCCTTTTTTTCTTTTTTTGGGTGATAGCCTCTATAATGTGCGCATGAATTTTGATATGACAATAAGTGCACTGGATTTACTGGGGACGGTGGTGTTTGCCATCACAGGATTGTTGGCGGCCAGTCGCAAGCAATTAGACCTATTTGGTGCCATTGTGATTGCGATGGTCACGGCGATAGGGGGGGGAACTTTACGTGATCTTATTTTAGATCAGCCCGTTTTTTGGGTCACGCAACCTCTGTATATTTATATTGTGGTGGTAGCGGCATTGTTTATGTTTTTTTACGCTAAATTTAAGCCTGCCCCTATGCGTTTGCTTTTGTATTTAGATGCGTTGGGGCTGGCCGTTTTTACGGCGATTGGCGCACAAAAAGCGATGGATTTAGGCTTGAGTGATCCCATTATTATTATGACCGCCATTATGACTGGCGCCGCTGGAGGGGTTATTCGTGACGTTTTAGTGGGTGAAGTTCCTTTAATTTTTCGTAAAGAAATTTATGCCACGGCCAGTTTTGTGGGTGCTAGTGTAATGTTGTTGGCGGCTGGTGTGTTTGAGCAGCAAGAAGTAGCGGTAATTTTGTGTATTGTGGTGGTCTTTAGTTTGCGTATTTTAGCCATTATTGGCAATTACAGCCTGCCGGTATTTAATCCGATTCACAAGCATGATTCGGATGATTCTCATTAATTTGTAAAAGGGTTTGCATTGTTATGTTTAAAGTTCCTTATGAACTATTTTTAGGGTTGCGCTATACGCGCGCCAAAAGGCGTAATGGATTTATCTCCTTTATCTCCTTTTCGTCGATGGTGGGAATTGCTCTGGGCGTGACCGCGTTGATCACCATTATGTCGATTATGAATGGTTTTCAAGAGGAGCTACGAGACCGTATTTTAGGCATGACGGCACACATGACCATTAACGAACAGAACAATCGTTTAGAAGATTGGAACTCACTTTATAATCAGATGATTAACCAGCCTCATGTAACAGGTGCAGCCCCGAATATTATGGAGCAGGGCATGTTAAGTCATGCGGGGGAAGTAAAAGGTGTGGCGGTTCGAGGTGTATTGCCCGAGCTGGAAAATAGTGTGGCAGACATTGACAGTAAAATGCTGGGCGCGAGTCAGTTGGCGGATTTAAAGGCTAAAAAATACCGCATGATTTTGGGCAGTGAATTAGCGATAAGTTTAGGGGTGGTTGTAGGGGATAAAGTGACACTGATTGCCCCGCAAGGAACTATTTCACCCGTGGGAATGGTGCCACGAATTAAGCGCTTTACTGTGGTTGGTGTATTTGAGGCAGGAATGCACGAGTATGATAGTGGATTAGCGATTATTCATATTGATGATGCTAAAAAAGTCTTTAAATATGGCGATTCGGTCAGTGCATTGCAGTTAAAACTGGATGATATGTTTTTGGTTGCAAAAGTAAAAAACCAATTGGCAAAAGTGGCAGATAAAACCTTGTATTTACGAGATTGGACACAGCAACATGCCAACTTTTTTAGAGCGATTGAGATGGAAAAGCGAATGATGTTTATTGTTTTGGCCTTAATTATTATGGTCGCCACGTTTAATATTGTCTCAACGATGGTGATGGTGGTGACCGATAAGCAGGGTGACATTGCAGTGTTGAGAACCATTGGTGCTTCGCCTACCAGTATTCAGCTTATTTTTATTATTCAAGGGTTGGTTATTGGGGTACTTGGCTCTTTAATGGGCTTGGTGGGGGGGTTGAGTTTGGCCTTTAATATTGATGTGATTATTCCCTTTATCGAAACCCTATTGGGGATTGAGTTTTTTCCTGCAGATGTTTATTACATTAGCAGCGTGCCTTCTAAAGTAGAGTGGAGCGATGTTTGGTCGGTAACGGGGTTGGCCTTTGTGTTGACTCTGTTAGCCACGTTGTACCCTGCTAGAAAGGCCGCAAAACTGCAACCAGCTGAGGCACTACGTTATGAGTGAGTTTGTACTAGAGGCCAAAGGGCTGTCTAAATCGTTTCAAGAGGCTGCGGTACAAACCACCGTCTTTACCGATGTAAATTTAGCGATACAACCAGGAGAAAAAGTGGCCATTGTGGGTGCGTCGGGTTCGGGAAAGAGTACCTTATTGCATATCTTAGCGGGTTTAGATCAACCAGATAGTGGACAGGTTTTGTTAAATGGCCACTCTTTTTCAAAAGAAAAAGGCACACTTCGTGGTCGGCTACGTAATCAATACATGGGTTTTGTGTATCAGTTTCATCACTTATTACCTGAGTTGACGGCGCTAGAAAATGTCATGCTGCCACTTAGAGTAAGAAGAACCCCAGCCAAAGAAGCACAAATCAAAGCAGAGCAGTTGCTTGAGCGTGTGGGGTTGGCTGATCGAATGGTGCACAAGCCTAGTGAGTTGTCGGGTGGCGAACGCCAGCGAGTAGCGATTGCGCGTGCACTCATTACCAAACCTAAATGTATTTTAGCCGATGAACCTACGGGGAATTTAGACGATGCCTCAGCAGATCAAGTGTTTCAACTGCTGCTTGAGCTAAACCAAGAGTTTAATACTGCACTGGTCATTGTCACGCATGATTTAGCTTTAGCGGGAAAAATGGATCGTCAATTACGCTTATCCAGCGGTCAACTTAAAGAGGTGTTGTAAGTGCTGTCACTGCAAAATTTATCCATTCGTGCTGGTGTTAAACTGCTATTTCAGGGGGCGAATCTAAATGTTCACCCTGGACAAAAAGTAGGCTTAATTGGTCAAAATGGTACGGGAAAAACCACGCTGTTTAAAGCCATATTAGGTGAACATACCGTGGATGAAGGTCAAGTGGCCATTCCCGCAAATTGGTTAATTGGCAGTGTTGAGCAAGAGGTTAAACAGCTTGACTTAAATGCATTGGATTATGTCTGTTTTGGTGATACGAAATACGCCAATGCACAAAAGATGATTGCCGAGTCTGAGCAAACTCAAAACCATGATGAACTGGTCAAAGCGTACGATGTATTGGATAAAATTGATGGTTTTTCAGTGCCGAATAATGCGCGTCAACTACTGTATGGCCTAGGGTTTACAGTCGAGGATTTTGAGAAAAAAATATCTGAATTTTCAGGGGGTTGGCAGGTTCGATTAAAGTTGGCTCGAGCATTAATGCAACGTTCAGATCTATTGTTATTAGATGAACCCACCAACCATCTAGATATTGAAGCGGTGGCGTGGCTTATTCAGTGGTTAAAGTCCTACAGTGGTGCCATTTTAATTATCTCACATGACCGAGATTTTTTAGATCAAGTCGTGCAGGGCATTGCCCATATTCACAGTCAAAAGATTGCTTTTTATTCGGGTAACTTTGCTTCATTTGAGCGTCAGCGCAATGAACAGTTAATGCAACAACAAGCGTTGCACGACAAACAAAAGCAGCAGATGCAACACCTTAAAAGTTTTATTGAACGTTTTAAAGCCAAAGCCAGTAAAGCCAAGCAAGCCCAAAGCCGAGTTAAAGCATTGGAGCGTATGGAAGAGGTCGCAGCTGTACAGGCCAGTAATCCTTTTACCTTTAAATTTTCCCCCCCCCAACACCAACCCGATCCGATGTTAAGTTTGGAGCAAGTGGATTTTTCATATGACCACTTTAGTATTCTAAAAGGAGTTGATCTTGTTTTACGTGCCGGAGACCGTATTGGTTTGGTTGGGGTGAATGGTTCCGGTAAATCGACCTTAATTAAACTGTTGGTGGGTGACTTAATGCCTGAAAACGGTAAGGTTAAAATCAGTAGGGGGGTAAAATTTGGCTATTTTGCACAGCATCAGCTTGAATCGCTGATTTATGAAAAAAGCCCCCTGCAACACTTGTTAATGTTACCTGAGCCGCCCAGCGATCAAGAAGCTCGTAATTTTTTAGGTAGCTTTGGCTTTTCAAATGAGCAGTGTTTGGATTCCATTGAGCACTTCTCGGGGGGAGAGAAAGCCCGTTTAGCGCTCGCCATAATTGTGTATCAAAAACCTAATTTAATTATCTTAGATGAACCTACCAACCATTTAGACATGGATACACGCGATGCGTTGGATATGGCGTTGCAAGACTTTGACGGAGCACTAATTGTTGTGACGCACGACAAGCATCTTTTAGCGAGTATTGCCGACCAATACTGGTGGGTGCATCAAGGTGAAGTCTCGCACTTTATGGGGGATTTGGATGCGTATTTGCAAATGCGACTCAAGACTTTAAAAGAGCAAGCCAATGCTGCCAAACCTCAAAAGCAGGGACAAACAAGAAAGCAAACAAGACAGGCCAGTGCCCAGGTTCGAAAACAGGTCGAAGTTCGTTTAAAACCTATTAAAAAAGCGCTTAAAAAGGTAGAGAAGACTCTGGAGTCGTTGCAAGAGCAGCAAGCAGGCTACCATCTTATGATGGAAGACAATGCGCTATATGAGGCGAGTAATAAAGAGAAACTAGCTCTTTGTTTAACAGAGCAAGCCGCCTGCGAGCAAGCACTTGAAAGCTGTGAAATGGAGTGGTTATCCTTGCAAGAGGATTTAGAAGCCGAACAGGCCGTGCTTGAGAAGGAGTTGGTTTAAAAAATACCCCCCCCCTATTTTTTTATGCAAAGGTTGCAAGGTTAGAGGGGGGGGAGAAAAACTATTTAAACGCTTGGCCGTGCTTAAAACCCAGTTTTCTGAGTAGTTTAACCATGGGACAAAAGCCTGTTAAGCCTGCAAAAAATAGGTTTGCGCCTACAAATGCCGTTAAATATACCCATGCTGGTGAGTGGTAGATGGTTAAGATTGAGCCAAGCAGTACCATTGTGCCGGATGCGAGTAAGATAACTTTTTCAATGGGCATTGTTTTTAATTCCTTTTGAATTGTTTAAAGAGTACCTTTAAATAATGAGTGAATGCAGGTCTTGAGATACATTCATAATTATTAGATGTGCTCTAAAGGTCGAGGGTTGCATAGATTTTAACACTGTTTTTATTCACTATTTTAGTAGTTACGAATTGTTTTTCTTTTATTTTCAGCATGAAGTCAGTATAATTTTGATCCTAATTTTTAGTTAATTCGTTTTTTGACTAAACTCCCGTAATTCTTTTAAAAATGAACTTTGAGATTTTAAAATGCAAGTAACTGTAGAAAAACCAGAACAAGGCCTTGAGCACAAAATGACTGTCACGTTTCCATCAGGTGACTTAAATGCCAATATTGAAAAGCGTTTAAATGAAGTTCGTCGCTCGGTTAAAATGGATGGTTTTCGTCCAGGAAAAGTACCCCTTAGTGTTGTTAAAAAACGCCACGGTGGGCAAGTAAGACAAGAAGTCATGGGCGATGCATTACAAAAAGCATTTTATGATGCCGTAGATCAAGAAGGCTTAAAAGTTGCAGGCTTTCCAGCCTTTGATGACTTAAAAGATGCGGACGGTGAAATTACTTTTCTAGCGCGTTTTGAAGTGTACCCTGAGCTTACACTGCCTGAGTTTAGCAAAATTGAAGTTGAAAAAATTAACGCTGAAGTAACTGATAAAGACGTTGAAAAAATGATTACGCGTTTACGTGAGCAACGTTCGGCTTGGAAACCTGCGAATGGTAATAAAAAAGCAAAACTAGGTGAGCAAGTGATGATCGACTTCGTTGGTAAGATCGACGGCGAAGCCTTTGAAGGGGGAGCGGGTGAGAACGTTCCTTTAGAGCTAGGCAGTGGTCGAATGATTCCTGGTTTTGAAGATCAAATTGTTGGAATGAAAAAAGGGGAAGAGAAAGCGATTGAAGTCTCTTTTCCAGAAGACTACCGTGCAGAGCATTTAAAAGGTAAAACGGTTACCTTTGATATTACGGTACACTCGGTTATGACTAAAGAGTTACCAGAAATTGATGAAGAGTTTGTGAAGTCATTCGGTGTGGAAGATGGCACCGAAGCCTCTTTAGTTGAAGAGATTAAAGCCAACATGATAAAAGAGTTGGAGCGTGCGGTAGAGAGTAAAAACCGTTCAGTTGTTTTGGATGCATTAGGTGATGCGGTTGATGTTGAAATGCCTAAGTCATTGGTTGATCAAGAAATTAAAAACTTGATGAATCGTGCGGCACAAAACTTGCAACAGCAAGGAATGGATCCAAAAGATATTAAAATGGAAGCGGGTCAGTTTGAAGAAGAAGCTAAAAAGCGCGTGACATTAGGATTGGTTTTAGGTGATATCATTAAAGAGAATAATCTAGAAGCGACAGAAGAGGACGTGAATGCTTATATCGCAAATCAAGCGGCTTCTTATGATGATCCTGCGGAAGTGGTTGCTTGGTATTCTGAAAATGCAGAAGCTAAAAATGAGATTCGTGCTATTTTAGTAGAAGAAAAAGTAGCGGCTAAAATTTTATCGGAAGCCACTGTTTCAGAGGTGACTAAAGCCTTTGATGAAGTCGTTGGTCCTGCGGCATAACGGCACTCTGATTTACGTTTTTTAAAACTTAATCTTAACGAATTTTTTTATTTGTTGGGGTTAAGTTTTTTTGCGTCATAATCTGTTTAAATTATGCAAAACCTTCTGAATAAAAAAACTGAATAAATATCAAATTAGGATGAAAGATAAAGTATGGATAATATGATTCACAATACGTTGGTTCCAATGGTGGTTGAACAGACTAGCCGTGGCGAACGTTCTTATGATATTTACTCAAGATTATTAAAAGAGCGAGTGATTTTTTTAGTGGGCCAAGTGGAAGACCATATGGCAAACTTAATTGTGGCTCAAATGCTGTTTTTAGAGTCTGAAAATCCTGATAAAGATATTCACTTGTACATCAACTCCCCTGGTGGAAGTGTGACGGCTGGAATGGCTATTTATGACACCATGCGTTTTATTAAGCCCAATGTGAGTACTATGTGTATTGGTCAAGCGGCCAGTATGGGGGCTTTTTTGTTGTCCGCGGGTGAAAAAGGTAAACGCTTTGCGTTGCCAAATTCTCGTGTCATGATTCACCAACCTTTGGGTGGTTTTCAGGGGCAAGCAAGTGATATTCAAATTCACGCTCAAGAAATTATGCAAATCAAAGGACGCTTAAATAAAGCGTTGGCTGAGCATACAGGGCAAACATTAAAAACCGTTGAAAAAGATACGGATCGTGATAACTTTATGAGTGCGCAAGACGCGTGTGATTATGGTTTAATTGATACGGTTTTAAAAAATAGATAAAGGGTGTGGCAGTGAGTGAAGAGTCTTTAGATTGTACATTTTGTGGCAAAAACCAAGATGAAGTAAGAAAGCTAATTGCAGGTCCATCTGTGTATATTTGTGATGAATGTGTTGAGTTGTGTAACGACATTCTAAAAGAAGAGTTTGGTGAAGAGGGGGGAAGCTCTCCATTTGAACTGACGGATTTACCTACGCCTCATGAAATCAGCGCGATTTTAGATGATTATGTCATTGGTCAAAAACGTTCTAAAAAAGTATTGTCCGTGGCTGTTTATAATCACTATAAACGTCTGCAACAGGCACATATTAAAGATGATGTTGAACTGACTAAAAGTAATATTTTATTAATAGGACCTACTGGTTCTGGTAAAACATTATTGGCTCAGACATTGGCTCGTTTATTGGATGTTCCGTTTGCTATTGCTGATGCAACCACTTTAACCGAAGCGGGTTATGTTGGGGAAGATGTTGAGAGTATTGTACTTAAGTTGTTACAACGCTCTGATAATGACCCTGAAAAAGCTGAGCGCGGCATTATCTATATTGATGAAATTGATAAAATTACACGAAAGTCTGAAAACCCATCCATTACGCGTGATGTTTCGGGTGAAGGGGTTCAGCAGTCGTTATTGAAGTTGATTGAGGGTACTGTTGCTTCTGTTCCTCCGCAAGGTGGACGTAAGCATCCAAATCAAGAGATGATTCAGGTAGATACCTCTAAGATTCTGTTTGTGGTTGGTGGGGCATTTGAAGGCTTAGACAAAATCATTGATCAACGAATTGAGACGAATGTCGGTATCGGTTTTTCGGCTGAAGTGAAGGGTGAAGATAATAAACTGTCTATCTCTGAAAAGTTTCAAAAAATTGAGCCTGAAGATTTAATTAAATTTGGCTTAATTCCTGAGTTTGTTGGACGTTTACCGATGATTGCTTCGCTTGAAGAGCTGGACGAAAGTGCACTGGTTCGAATTTTAACCGAACCTAAGAATGCGCTTGTAAAGCAGTTTCAAAGAATGTTTGAGCTGGAAGGTGCAGAACTGCAATTTAGAAAGGATGCTTTATCTGAAATAGCCAAGCTTGCCATTCAGCGTAAAACCGGTGCTCGAGGTTTGCGTTCTATTTTAGAACAGTTATTATTAGATACGATGTATGATTTACCTAGCTTGAAAGAAGTTGAAAAGGTCGTTATTAATAAAGCTGTGGTTCAAGGTAAAAAACCACCGTTGTTGGTGTATCAAGAGAGCAAGTCTAAAGAGGCTTAATGGATAACCATTTTAAGATGTAATGAAAAAAAACCCAGCCAGTCTGGGTTTTTCTTTAACCATTGCTTAATTTTTTGAGTTTAACCTAGAACCACATAATAGAAATGTGAATTAGAGTACAAGCTGTGTTTCTATGTGTGGTTCTGGGTTTAAGAGTGTTAAAAGGGTGTAAATGGATATTAATCAAGTAAGCATGGAAATGAATGTACTGGTACTTCCCTTAAGAGATGTGGTGGTTTTTCCCGGTAATGTGATGCCTTTATTTGTAGGGCGAGAAAAATCGATTCGAACCTTAAATGAAGCGATGAAGAAGAATAAAAAAATATTTCTGATTACGCAACAAAGTGCCGAGCTAAACACCCCGTCTTTAGAAGATTTGTACACCGTTGGAACGGTTGCAAGTATTTTACAGCTGCTTAAATTACCTGACGGTACCGTTAAGGTATTGGTTGAGGGCATTCAGCGTTTTGAACTGATTGGTTTGAATAATGAAGAATCCGTTTTACTGGGTGATATTCAAGAAATTCTTTCCGTTGAAGAGGACAGCGTAGGCGTTTTAGCGTTAATTCGCAGCCTTCGTACCCGTTTTGCTGATTTTGCACAGCTGAATAAAAAAATCCCATCTGAAGTTAAGTCCTCGATTCAAAAAGAGGAAAACCCTGACCGAATTGTGGACTTGATTTCAGCCAATTTAAGTTTAAGCGTGAGTGATAAACAAACTCTGCTGGAAATTACTTCAATTAACGAACGATTAGAGCGCATGTTAGCGATGGTTGAGACGGAGTTGGAGTTGCTGGAATCTGAGCAGCGTATTACGACGCGTGTTAAAAAGCAGATGGATAAAACGCAGCGCGAATATTATTTAAATGAAAAAATAAAAGCCATTCACAGTGAATTAGCGGGTGGTGATGAAGCTGCTGTTAATGAATTTGACCAAATTGCATTGCGAATTAAAGAGGCTGGATTAAGCAAGCAAGCGGTTGAAAAGGCTGAGGCAGAGCTTAAAAAATTAAAAATGATGCCAGCACAGTCATCGGAAGCAACGGTGGTGCGTAATTATTTAGATTGGTTATTGGACATTCCTTGGAAAAAAATGAGCCGTGTCTCTAAGGATCTAAATAAAAGTCAGTTAATTTTAGATGCGAAGCATTATGGGTTAGATAAGGTAAAAGAGCGTATTATCGAATACCTTGCGGTTCAAAAACGTGTGCGCAAAATGAAAGGCTCTATTTTATGTTTAGTGGGACCTCCTGGGGTGGGTAAAACCTCTTTAGCACGTGCGATTGCAGAAGCAACCAATCGTAAGTATGTACGGATGTCGTTAGGAGGGGTACGGGATGAAGCTGAAATTCGAGGTCATCGTAAAACCTATATTGGTGCATTGCCCGGTAAAATTATTCAAAAAATGCAAACCGCAGGCACTAAAAACCCACTGTTTTTGTTAGATGAAATTGACAAAATGTCGAGTGATATGCGTGGCGATCCCGCTTCTGCTCTGTTGGAAGTGTTAGATCCGGAGCAAAATGCAACCTTTAACGACCACTACCTAGAAGTGGATTACGACTTATCAGATGTGATGTTTGTCGCTACCTCTAACTCAATGGACATTCCTGAGGCTCTGCTCGACCGAATGGAGGTGATTACACTTTCAGGCTATACCGAACCAGAAAAATTAAAAATTTCACTTCAGCACTTGCTCCCTAGAGCCATAAAAGATCATGGGCTGAAAAAAGGTGAGCTGGAGATTACAACGGAAGCGATTCAGGAGATTATTCAGTGTTATACCCGAGAGGCGGGGGTACGTTTATTGGCGAGAGAGCTGGCGAAAATTTGTCGCAAAGCGGTTAAAAAGTTAGTCACTAATGAGGTAAAAGGGCATATCAAAGTAACGCCTGATGAGCTGGAGGACTATTTAGGGGTTGCGCGATATCGAATTGGTTTGGCAGATAAAGAGAATCGCATTGGTCAGGTCTCTGGCTTAGCATGGACGCGAGTAGGTGGTGACCTATTACGTATTGAGGCGACAGCGATGCCAGGTAAGGGTAAGCTCTCTAGTACAGGGCAGCTGGGCAGCGTCATGCAAGAATCTGTTCAAACGTCTATGAGTGTCATTCGCAGCCGTTCTGAGGCATTGGGGCTAGAGAGTGACTTTTATGAAAAATTTGATTTGCACCTACATTTTCCTGAAGGGGCAATTAAAAAGGATGGTCCAAGTGCAGGAATCGCTATTTGCACAGCCATTACGTCGGTGTTTACCAATATTGCGGTACGCTCCGATGTGGCGATGACGGGAGAGATCACTTTAAGAGGAGAAGTACTTCCTATCGGTGGGTTAAAAGAGAAGTTATTGGCGGCACTGCGCGGAGGAATTAAAATGGTTTTAATTCCTCATGATAATGTTCGAGATTTAGCGGATGTACCGGATGAGGTAAAAGCACAGCTGGATATTCGTCCCGTTCAGTGGGTTGATGATGTTTTAAAATTAGCACTCGTAAAGCAACCAGAGCCTTTAAATAAAAAACTGGATGATGTGGTTTTTAAAGAGTCGGAATCGAAGAAAACGGCTGAAAACAAGGCAAATCACCACTAATTTGCCTTAAATCTCTTTATTTTCTTGACACTGTCTAGGGTTGGTTGCTATAAATGCTAAAGTCAATTCGTGGTCACGATAGAATTGAATGGTTAAACATTGAATTATTAATACTTTACGGAGAACATAATGAACAAGTCTGAGTTAGTAAGTGCAATAGCCGAAGGTGCCGATTTAACAAAAGCAGATGCAGCGAAAGCATTAGATGCGACCGTTTCTGCAATCACTGGAGCAATGAGTAAAGGGGATTCTGTCGCCATTATTGGTTTTGGTACGTTTAAAGTTGGGGATCGTGCTGCGCGTACGGGTCGTAACCCTCAAACAGGTGCAGAAATGCAAATTCCAGCGGCTAAAGTTCCTAAGTTTACAGCGGGTAAGGCTCTTAAAGAAGCCGTTAATGGTTAACATTAGTTTCTGAGTCCTCAAATAGAGATATTTTTTTAGAGCACAAGCTTTTGAGGCGCTTAGCCCTTTCAAAAAGGCCACATCACCTTATAGGGTCATGTGGCCTTTTTGAGTTTTTATTTACCTAAATTGTTATGTTCTAATTTACGTTTTGGTTAGGGATGAGAGGTGTTCATTAGGTCGTTTGAAAAAAATGAATAAAACTTCATATTTTAGATTGACAACCTCTCGCATCACTCTATAATACGCCACATCAATTAAGCACAAAGACTTTGATAAGCAGGATAGAGTAGCTTGCCAAGGTAGTTTAATTGGGTGATTAGCTCAGTTGGGAGAGCATCGCCCTTACAAGGCGAGGGTCACTGGTTCGAGCCCAGTATCACCCACCATACAACTAGGAGCGGTAGTTCAGCTGGTTAGAATGCTTGCCTGTCACGCAGGAGGTCGCGGGTTCGAATCCCGTCCGCTCCGCCATATATCTAAAGTCAGTTTCGACTGTCTTTTTTTACGGCAAATTATTTTAAGTTGAATAACTTGATACGAATTGCCGTAACCCTCTGATACGTGATGATGACCACGTATTAGAGTACCCAGGGTGATTAGCTCAGCTGGGAGAGCATCGCCCTTACAAGGCGAGGGTCACTGGTTCGAGCCCAGTATCACCCACCATACAATTAGGAGCGGTAGTTCAGCTGGTTAGAATGCTTGCCTGTCACGCAGGAGGTCGCGGGTTCGAATCCCGTCCGCTCCGCCATCATTTAAAAAGCCACTATGGAATTAACCCCATAGTGGCTTTTTTCATTTTAGCCTCTCGGTTTAGAGTACTTCAAGCGATCCATTCATGAACGATTAGAGCTATGCGTTAAAACATGACCGATTACCGTGTAAAGGTACCGTTGTTTTCTAAGCGCCCAGTACTCCATCAATCTTTTGGCTTTTTCTTTATGTTTTAGGGGGGATAAAAAAACCACTGTTCTAATGGATTAGAGCAGTGGTTTTTAGGTAGGGGGGGGAAACTTGATTTAGTTGGAGGCGGTAATGTTGTATCCACCATCGACATAAGTAATTTCACCAGTAATCCCTGAGGCTAAGTCAGAACACAGAAATGCAGCGGTATTGCCTACTTCTTCAATGGTCACATTACGGCGTAATGGTGTCGATTCAGCGGCTTTATTAAGCATGCTCTTAAAGTTCTTAATTCCAGCAGCAGCCAGCGTACGAATTGGACCAGCAGATACCGCGTTAACACGAATACCATCTTGCCCTAAGTCTGCGGCTAAGTAACGCACAGTCGCTTCTAAAGAGGCTTTGGCTACGCCCATTACGTTGTAGTTAGGCACGGCACGTTCAGCCCCTAGGTATGATAATGTTAAGACCGAACCATTTTTAGCTTTCAACATCTCATAAGCGGCCTGAGTACAAGCCGTTAAGCTGTATGCACTGATGTCATGCGCCATAGCAAACCCTTCGCGTGTTGAGGCATCAATCATACGTCCTTCAAGTTCTTCTCGTGGTGCAAAGGCTACGGAGTGTACCAAGACATCCAGTCCATCTGTCCAAGTCTTGTTAAGCTCTGAAAATACATGTTTGATTTCAGCATCGCTGGAGACATCTAATGGTAAGACAATAGAGCAGCCCAGTTCGTCTGCAACTTTCTCAACGCGGCCTTTTAGTTTGTCACTTTGATAGGTGAGTGCAATTTCGGCGCCTTGTGCGTGCATTTGTTTGGCAATGCCGTAGGCAATTGATTTGTTGTTGGCAACCCCAATGATTAAGACTTTTTTCCCTGCTAGAAATCCCATGCTGTTCTCCATCGTATTTAAGGCACAAGCCTTGTAAAATAGGTGATAAATACCGTTAAAAATAACGTATGATATGTTTTAATTTGCAAGCATTATAACCGTTAATGTGTGTCTCTTTAAACAGGAAAATTCATTTGTTTATGACAACTCCCTTTTATTCTTTATTTACTTGTCGTGTTTTTTATAACATTTTTATTATTCTATTTTTAGCCTATACGACAAATACGATGGCCAGTAACTGGAACAGTCCATATACGGCCGAACAAGTTGAGTCGTCGACACTGTTCAGTTCGTTCAGTCAGTCACCTAAACATTTAGATCCCGTTGTCTCTTATAATTCGAATGAGTGGGCGATTTTAAGCCAAGTGTATGAACCCCCTTTGCAGTACCACTATTTAAAACGCCCCTATACGTTGGAGCCGTTAACCTTAGAAAAAATGCCTGATGTTCGTTATTTAGATAAAAATCATCAAGAGGTGAGTGCGAGCAGTTCTCGTATTGTCTTTACGGAGTATCTGTTTACGCTTAAACAAGGCATTCAATTTCATTTACATCCAGCCTTTGCTAAAGATTCCAATCAGGCCTTTCTTTATCATCACTTAACCGAAGATGACGTGGATGATATTAAGTCGGTAACGGATTTTAAAGAGCAAGCAACTCGAGAACTCCGTGCGGAAGATTATGTATATGCGTTGAAACGCATGGCACTCAGACAAAATCACTCACCTGTTTTGGATTCAATGGCTCAGTATATTGTGGGGTTAAAAGAATTTTCAGAACAGGTAACTGAGCACTACCGTTCAGAACTTAAACATCAAAGTAAACGTGCTTCAACGCACTTTTTTGATTTAAATCAGTTTGATATAAGTGGTGTTCAAGTTGTTGATAAATATCAATATAAAGTTTTGGTAAAAGGCGTTTATCCTCAATTTTTATATTGGTTAACCATGAACTTTTTTGCGCCCATTCCTTGGGAAGCAGATGCGTTTTATAAGCAACAAGCCTTGGTTGAAAAAAATATAACCTTAGACACCTCACCCATTGGAACGGGGCCTTATCAACTGGTTGAAAATAATCCGAATAAACGAATGAGACTATTGGCGAACCCTCATTATCGTTTAGAGTTATATCCGTCAGAGGGGTTAGCCGTGGGGGCAAATCCAGAGTTATTGTTGGATGCAGGCAAACCGTTGCCGTTTATTAAAGAGGTCGTTTACTCTTTGGAAAAAGAGAGTGTTCCGTTATGGAATAAGTTTTTACAAGGTTACTACGATGCATCGGGCGTGAGCTCTGATAGTTTTGATCAGGCCGTTTCGGTCTCTAATTCAGGCGCTATGAACTTAACGTCTGAACTAAAAGAGAAAAATATTCAATTTTTAAATATCACACAGCCCACCATTATGTATTTTGGTTTTAATATGGCTGATCCCGTTATTGGTGGTTACTCTGAAAAACAGCGCAAGCTACGGCAAGCACTAAGTATTGCCATTAATTTTGAAGAGTATATTTCGATCTTTTTAAACGGTCGAGGCGAGCCCGCTCAAGGCCCAATTCCCCCAGGGATATTTGGCTATACAGAGGGCGAGGCAGGCATCAATCCTGTTGTGTATGAGTGGGATAAGGGGCGACTGCAACGCAAATCGTTAGCGCAAGCAAAACAGTTATTGGCCGATGCGGGGTATCCAAATGGTATGGACGAAGATGGAAAACCATTGGTTTTGCACTATGATACGGCAGCCACAGGGCCTGATAGTCAGTCGATGTTAAATTGGTACCGTAAACAATTTGCTCTGCTTGGCGTTGAGCTAGTGATTCGTGCGACTGACTATAATCGTTTTCAAGATAAGGTCAGAAAAGCTAAGGTTCAGATGTTTTCTTGGGGTTGGAATGCCGACTACCCTGATCCAGAGAATTTTCTGTTTTTACTTAATGGTAAGAATGCCACGATTAACACCAATGGATCGGGAATTAATAGCGCCAACTACGATAACCCTGAATTTAATCAACTTTTTCAACAGATGAAAACCATGGAAAATACTCCAGAACGGTTAAAAACTATCCAAAAGATGCTGAATATTTTACAAGAAGATGCGCCGTGGGCATGGGGCTATTACCCCAAATCACTCTCTTTATACCACGGTTGGTTGCACAATGTTTGGCCTAACCCTTTGGCTAATAATACCGTAAAATACCGACGTATTGACGTGGCGGATCGGGTTGAAAAACAAGCGTTATGGAATCAACCAGTAATTTGGCCCTTTATGGTAGTGGGGCTATTGCTGTTACTCAGTATTTATCCATTATGGAAGGCTTATCGAACACGTCAAACCGCTGTGGTTATTTTAAAAACTAAAAAAGGGGGGGGGTAAATTTATGTTTGCATACATTCTTAAACGACTTTTGTTTGCCGTTCCAATTTTAATTGGGGTAAATGTGATTACCTTTGCGCTCTTTTTTATGGTCAATACACCTGATGATATGGCGCGCGCTCAATTAGGTGCCAAACAAACCACCCCTGAAATGATTCAATCTTGGAAGGTTGAAAATGGCTACGACAACCCCCTATTTTTTAATGGGGACGCTTCAGGCTTTGGAAAAATACAAGAGACCTTATTTGTACAAGAGTCGCTTAAACTGTTTGTCTTTGATTTTGGACAGTCGGACTCGGGGCGACAAATTTCAGCAGATATTCAAGAGCGAATGGGGCCAAGCTTAGCTATTGCTCTACCTACTTTTGTAATAGGGCTGGTGACTAACATTGCTTTAGCTCTATTGATTGTTCTATTTCGAGGCTCAAGGTTGGATACCATCACCATGATGGTAGCGGTCGCCATTATGTCTATTTCGGGGCTGTTTTATATTATTGCAGGGCAAGTCTTGTTTAGTAAGGTGTGGCACTGGGTACCTATTTCGGGCTATACCGAAGGGTGGGAGGGGGTTAAATTTTTAATTTTACCAATTCTCATCGGCATTTTTGCAGGGATTGGTGCCGGCATGCGTTGGTATCGAAGCATCTTTTTAGAGGAAATGAGTAAGGATTATGTACGCACCGCTAAAGCCAAAGGGTTGTCGGATATTAAGGTCTTATTTGGGCATGTACTGCATAACGGAATGTTGCCTATTTTAACGGGCGTGGTGGTGGTGATCCCAACATTATTTATGGGCAGTCTGATTATGGAATCCTTTTTTGGTATTCCTGGGTTAGGTAGTTACACCCTTGATGCCATTAATGCTCAAGATTTTGGCATAGTAAAAGCGATGGTCTTTTTAGGCTCTGTACTCTACATAATCGGACTCATTTTAACGGATATTTCTTATACGTTTTTTGACCCAAGGGTGAAACTATCATGAGTTTTGTATGGTTATGGACGGACATCTTAGTTTGGACGCTGGTGCTGGTATTAATTGGTGCCGTTCGTTCTATTCGGCGTTCTGAGCATGTTAGAAAGCAGTGGTTTCATATTTTAAAGTCCCCAATAGCGATGTCGGCGGCCATTATTTTAAGTGTTTACCTGCTGTTTGCTTTATTGGATTCTGTTCACTTTCAATATACGCCTAGCAGCACCAGTTCCAGCAGTGAATCTTCTACTGTATCCGTTCATGACCAAGGTGTTTTAAGCCTTTTGGATGTGATATTACCGCACTTGAGAACGCAAACTGAACGCACTTACTCCGCACCTTTTGCAACGCATGAGTACAGCAGTTCCTTAAGCTATGATGAATCGGGGTCGGTCTTTCAGGTGTATCGCCCGCTTAAATTTGGTGGGCAACACTTAACGGGTAAACACTCTACGCTGGATGATGTAATGGTTAAAACAGCGGTGCCTTTTCTGTTTAGCTGTGTTTTTATTGCCATTATTTTTACTATTCATTTAGGCTGGGGGTTTTTACAAACCCGTGGTAACTACATTGACTATTACGAAAACCAACCAAAACCAGAGGATGAACTGCCTTGGGGAGCGGCGTATTTAACGCTGTTTTTATTGGTTTTTTTATTCAGTTGGTTCTATTACTTAAGTCATTTTTATCATGTATTGGGAACCGACAAGGTTGGGCAAGATGTTCTATATCAAGCGATAAAAAGTATTCGAACGGGCGTATTGATTGGATTGTTAACCACCTTAGTGATGTTGCCTTTAGCACTGATTTTAGGCATCAGTGCTGGGTATTTTAAAGGCTGGGTAGACGATGTTATTCAATACCTTTACACCACTTTAAATTCGATACCGGGTGTCTTATTGATTGCGGCCGCTGTATTAATGATGCAAGTCATTATTAGCAACAACAGCGGTTGGTTTGGTAGTACCGAAGAGCGTGCTGATTTACGTTTACTGTTTCTAATTTTTATCCTAGGGCTGACCAGTTGGACAGGCTTATGTCGTCTGTTGCGTGCCGAAACGTTAAAAATTAGCCAAGTGGAATACGTGACTGCCGCCAAATCGTTTGGCTTATCGCCCTTTAGAATCATTCAAAAACACATTACGCCTAATTTGATGCACTTGGTCTTGATTGCACTGGTATTAGATTTTAGTGGGTTGGTGTTGGCGGAGGCGGTGCTCTCTTATGTAGGTGTAGGGGTTGACCCAACCACGGCCAGTTGGGGGAACATGATTAATCAAGCTCGTTTGGAGATGGCACGAGAGCCAATGGTTTGGTGGTCACTGTTTTCAGCTTTTGCCTTTATGTTTACTCTGGTACTCGCAGCAAATCTATTTTCCGATCGAGTACAGACGGTATTAGATCCAAGACGTAATAATTAAACCCTAATGAAAAAAGATATTCTTATGAAAGAGCTCACAGATCAAGAAGCGTCAATCGTACTAAGTGTTCAAAACTTAACCGTTCTCGTCAATGACTCTCCCTTAATCAATAATATTAGCTTCTCAATAAGGGGGGGAGAAATTTTTGCGTTGGTGGGGGAGTCGGGGAGTGGTAAGTCATTAACCTCCTTAGCCATTATGCGTCTGTTGCCCGAAGCATTAAGAGTAACCTCCGGCACTATTTTGCTTGATCAACAGGACTTGTTTCAAATGCCTGAGTTTCAAATGCAAAAAGTACGTGGCAAACAAATTGCCATGATTTTTCAAGAACCGATGACCTCTCTTAACCCAGTAATGAAAGTGGGTGAACAGGTGGCTGAAGTACTGAGGGTTCACTTAAAACTCAGTGGTTCTAATGCAAAAAATAAAGTCATTTCATTGTTTGATGAAGTGGGGATTCCAGAAGCTAAAACCCGCTATGATTGGTACCCTCACCAACTATCAGGGGGGCAAAAACAACGCGTCATGATTGCGATGGCCTTGGCGTGTGAACCAGATGTATTGATTGCGGATGAACCGACCACCGCGTTGGATGTGACCATTCAAGCACAGGTATTGAAGCTTTTAAAAGAGATTCGAGATAAAAGAGGGCTGTCCATCTTATTTATTACGCACGATATGGCCGTGGTGAATGAGATGGCCGATCATGTGGCGGTGATGAAGCAAGGTGAAATTGTTGAACAAGCAGAAAAGCATGAATTTTTCAGAAACCCGCAGCACCCCTATACCCAAAAGCTATTAAAAGATGCCATTCCAAGCCACTCTTTTAAACCTGAAATTGACTCTAAAACGTTGTTGCAATTAACAGATTTAAAAGTGCATTTTCCCATTAAAAAAGGGCTGTTTCAACGTACCGTAGGCTATGTAAAAGCCGTGGATGGTGTGACACTGGAAATAAAGAAGGGGCAAACATTAGCGTTAGTGGGAGAATCAGGCAGTGGAAAAAGTACCATTGGCCAAGCGATTCTAAAGCTAGTGGACAGTACTTCTGGCTCGGTTTGCTTTTCAAATATACCAAAGAAGGGGGGGGAAGATCAGACAGAGAATCCGCTTGAACAGAGTATTGATTTAACGCATTTAACTGAAAAACAGATGAAACCCTTTCGTAAGAAAGTACAGGTCATTTTTCAAGATCCCTTTTCAGCTTTGAACCCGCGTATGACCATTGATGAAATTATTCGAGAAGGCATGGTAAGTTTACACGTCGGATCAGGTAATAAAGTTGATCAGGATCAACGTATTGAAGAGCTATTAGAGCAGGTTGGGTTATTGCCTGAACATAAAAAGCGCTACCCTCATGAGTTTTCAGGGGGCCAGCGCCAACGTATTGGCATTGCAAGAGCCTTAGCTGTAGAGCCTGAGCTGATTATTTGTGATGAGCCGACCAGTGCACTCGATGTGACCGTGCGAGCACAAGTGTTAAGTTTACTCGAAGATTTACAGCAAAAATATCAACTCTCATTTTTATTCATCACCCACGATTTATCTATTATTCCCGCGATAGCACATCAAGTTGCTGTAATGAAAGAGGGAAAAATTGTGGAGCAAGGCTCAGTAGAGCAAGTGATGCACTCCCCAAAACATGATTACACAAAAGCCCTGTTAAGCTCTGCTCCTAAAATATTTTCAGACTTTATCTAAGTCGTATCGCTCTGTAACGGCCTCTCGAGCAAGTTGATCGGCGAGGGTGTTGCCATGATTTCCATTATGCGCTTTAACCCATTGCCACTGTATGTGGTGGTGCTGGGTAAGAGTGTCTAGCGCTTCCCATAGCGGTTGGTATTTGATGGGATTTCCGGACTTATGTATCCAGTGGGTTTGTCGCCAGTGTTTTATTTTTTGGCTTAGGCCTTCGATCAGAATACGGGAGTCCGTAAAGAGAGTGATTTGGTAGCTTTCCAGAGGGGACAGACTGTGGTTGAGTTGTTGTAAGGCGTTTAGGGCGGCTTTAAGCTCCATTTCTAAACTGGAGGCGTGTTTTTGCCAACCCGATAGCCGCAGTAACTCTTGTTTATCTTTAAAGATAACCATGCCCCAGCCACCAATATCCTGTTTTTCAAAATAACCACCATCGCTGTAGATATGAATGGGGATGGGGTTGCTCATTTTAACAGTAGGGTTTGTAGGTTATGTAGGTAGGTTTGTTCATCGGGTTCTACCCCATTTTGTTGCGCGCTCCATAGCGATTCGGCTAGGCACTCAATCATCGCGTGTTCAGTTTTGTGTACATCGCCCAGCTTTTCCCCCAGTTGTTGGTAGACGGCCTGAATGCCTTGTGGTCGATCCATTGATACCTGCTCTTGCAGTCCTAGATGCATCCCCATGTGCAAAAAGGGATTGGTTTCACCGTCTTCGGGCTTGTATTCATTGCCGAGGTGTTTGCTGTTGACCAGCATCTCATGGTATTCAGGATGTTGTTCAATGACTCGTGCCACCATGGTTTCCATTGGATCCATTGGGCTGCCAAAGCGTGCTTTTTGCCAAGTGTCCACATAAAATTGTCTAAGTTTGTCGCGTTCTGAAGTATATAACATAAGCTTTCTTGTGTTGTTTCATGTTTAAAAGTAATAGGGGGATATTTTTGTTCTCTATTCCGTTATTTTATCTTTGTATTCACATAAGTCATAAATACAGCAAGCACCACAGCGGGGTTTTCTGGCCACACAGGTATAGCGTCCGTGCAAAATAAGCAGGTGGTGCGCGGGGATGATGTACTGTTTTGGAATGTGTTTGAGCAACTTTTTTTCAACTTCCAGTACATTTTTACCCGTGGCCAGCTTGGTACGATTGGATACTCTAAATATATGGGTATCTACCGCCATCGTTGGCTGGCCGTAAGCAGTGTTAAGTACCACATTGGCGGTTTTTCGACCAACGCCAGGCAGGGCTTCTAAGTCCTCTCTGTTATTTGGTACAACGGAGTTGTGAAGCTCGACTAACATTTTACAGGTTTTAATAATGTTGGCGGCTTTGGTGTTAAACAGTCCGATGGTTTTGATGTAGGATTTGAGTTTTTCTTCGCCCAAATCGTAAATAGCTTGGGGGGTATTCGCCACAGGAAACAGTTTATCGGTGGCGATATTGACGCCTTTATCAGTGGCTTGTGCCGAGAGAATCACCGCAATCAGCAACTCAAACGGGTTACTGTAATTAAGTTCAGTTTCGGGGTTTGGAATGGCCTCTGAGAGCCGTTCAAAAATTTTAAGACGAATTTCTTTATTCATGGACGATTTTCTTGCTGTTGTGGGGCGGGAGTGATGGCAATGGGAATGCCCAGTGCATTATTTGTTTTAGCTGTTTTTTTCGCGTCATAGGCATTTTTAAGAGCAATAAGTAGCCCTAATCCAATAAAGGCACCGGGGGGTAAAACAGCCAGTAAGACACCTTGGTAGTTGTCGCTAAAGTGAATGGTCCAGTTTTGGGCTATATCACCAAACAGCAGGTGAGTGTGTTCAAACAGCGTGCCGTTACCAATCATTTCGCGTAATGCTCCAAGTAAGACCAGTACTAACAGAAAGCCGAGTCCCATAAAAAATCCATCCACAAGGGCTTTGTCTAAGGTATTTTTAGAGGCATAGGCTTCGGCACGTCCTAAAATAGCGCAGTTGGTAACGATGAGGGGAATAAAAATCCCTAAAATACCGTGCAGTGTGTGCAGGTAAGCGTTCATCAGTAGGTCAATAATGGTGACGGCCGTGGCGATGATGGCGACAAAAACGGGAATACGTATGTCACTGGAGACATGATTACGAATCAGTGAAATAAGACCGTTGGAAATTAACAGCACCGCTAAGGTGGCCAAGCCCAGTGAAAGTCCGTTGACAATATTATTAGAGACGGCGAGAAGAGGGCATAGCCCTAGCAACGCTACAAGGGCTTGGTTGTTTTTCCATAGCCCGTTATCCATGATGTGTTTGTACGTTTGCCAGCGTGTTGGTTCAGCGGTATTTTGGCTTTGTTCTGTCTGGTTGGCGTTACTCATATAACGATTCTCCTCGTTGCTGAATAAAGAGTAAGGCTTTTTTAATGGCGCCTACTACGGCTCTGGGTGTGATGGTGGCACCTGTAAATTGATCAAAATCACCGCCATCTTTTTTGACCGCCCAGCGTGGATCATTGGGCTGGTGAGCTTGAATGGTTTGGCCATTAAAGCTTAAAATCCAATCACTTTTTTGAAGTTCTATTTTATCTCCAAGCCCTGGCGTTTCTCGATGCTCTAAAACGCGTACACCAGATATCTTTCCATTGGGCAGTACAGCCATGAGTAGGTTGATATGTCCACTGTAGCCGTTTCGGGCTTTTATTTGAAAAATAAGCCCAGCAGGTTGGTTGTCTTTACGCGCTCGGTAAAGTGTAACAGGGTGTTCACTGCCCAGTTGTGTAAACTGTTTGGGGTCTGAGAGAGTTAGGGTATCTTCTAGCGGGGTATTGTTATAAAGGTGTGGGGGAAGTACTTGGTTAAAGGTTTTAAGCATAGCTTGGCGATGTTCGTATGCAATTTTAGGAGCCGTTAAGTAGTCGGTCGCTAATAATAAAATAATGCAGACAAACATAAACAGACCGAGTTTATAGGCCGAAGCAAACATATGCTTAAATAACGTATTATTTGAGCTACTTTTAGAGGATGGTTTTGTGTGCTTTGTCATTTTTCTCCCCCCTCTATCTTATTTATGTCCATACACACGAGGCTGTGTGTATTGGTCAATAAGTGGTACAGCGATGTTCATCAGTAATACGGCAAAGGTGATGCCGTCTGGAAAAATTCCCCAAGTACGAATCACATATACCAAAATACCAATGCTACAGGCAAAAATAAAGCGTCCTTTGGGTGTGGTGCTGGAGGTGACGGGATCGGTAATAATAAAGAAGGCCGCCAGCATGGTTCCCCCTGAAAGCAGCATAAAGTCAACGGGCGGGTAAGTGTTGGGGTCGATGGTGTAAAAAATAAGACTGATTAAGGTTAAGCTGCTTAAAAACCCAACTGGGTATTGCCAGCGAATGGCTCTGACCGCGAGCAACCAGAGTCCACCAATTAAAAATGCCACATTAACCCAAGCCCAACTGTTTAAGCTAAAAAATTGTGCGGTGGAGTAAAAGAAGCCATTTACAAACGAGCCATTTATATAGTGTGTTTGGGCTTCTAACGCAATGGGGTTTAAACTTTCGGTTACCCCTTGTCCTTGAGAGACTCCTGTTTGTAGTTGGCTCAGAGGTGTGGCAGCACTGACTATATCTAGAGCAGTTTGCGGTAGGCTTCCGGTAAAAATAAGCTGCAAACTATTGGTAAAGTTAACGGAATAATCTAATATTTCGGTGGGTGCTGTCCATTGCGTCATTTGTACTGGGAAGGAGAGCAGTAAAAATGCATAGCCGAGCATAGCGGGGTTAAAGGGGTTGTAGCCTAACCCACCATAAATATGCTTACCAAAAATAAGGGCAAAGGCGGTTCCGCTGACAATAATCCACCAAGGTGCGCCAGCGGGAATACAAAAGACCAGTACGGTGGCGGTAATCATGGCACTCATATCGGTTATAAAAGGGCGCACAGGGCGGTTTCTGAGTTTCAGCATGCTGAACTCAACCAGCATTAGGGTAGCAAATGCCAGTGCCCATTGAATGATAATGCCAAAGCCAAATAGATAAAGGTGTACCAAGAGGGCGGGAATAACCGCGAGTTGCACTTTAAACATTAAGCGACGAATGGATTGGTTGCTGTGTGCAAAAGGGGATGAAAGGGGCGATGACAGCGGAGTGAGTGAACTCATTTAAGATGATTCCTGTTGTGCTTGACGCGCTTTTCGTTCGGCCGCACGTTTTTTAGCGGCCTCCATGGCTTTTTGGCGTTTTTCATTTATAGCAAGCTTTGAAGGCTCAGAGGTTTCGGAATGGTTTGTCTTTGAGTCCATTTTTGCTTCGGTAGTAGACTTAGTTGTTAACTCAGCCTCATTATTATTTTGAGCACGGCGTTTTGCAGCCGCCATCGCAGCCGCTTTTTTTGCCGCTTGCTTGGCCGAGGTTCTGGGGTCTTTATTGGGCGCTATTTTAGAACCAACCTTAGCTGCGGCTTGTTTTTTAGCCGCATCAATGGCTTTTTGACGTGCAGAGAGGGGGGGAGATTTTTCAGCTGGTTGGCTGGTTTTGTTTTGTGCTCGTTTTGCCGCAGCTCTTGCCGCCGCTGCTTTCATGGCCGCAGATTTTGCTGGTGTGGTAGCACCGCTGGTTTTTGGATCTGACTTCGGTTCTGGTTTTGCACTGGCCGCTTGATTTTTAACCGCAGCTTTTTTGGCTTTAATACGCGCTTCTCGTTCTTGTTTTTCACGCTCAATACGCGCCAATCTAAATTCATGGCGCTGTTTGGCGAGTTCGGCGGCTTGTTGTTCGGCATGAATGTGTTTAATTTCGGATTTTGCATGGCGGTAAAACTGTACCAAAGGAATATGGCTTGGGCACACGTAACTACAGCAACCGCACTCAATGCAGTCAAACACATTGAGCTTTTCAACCTTATCAAACTCATGGGCTTGGCTATGCCAGTACATCTGTTGGGGCAGTAAATTAACAGGGCAAGCGTCCATGCAGTCTCCACAGCGAATGCAAGGCATCACGGTGGCTTGAACTGGTTCAGGTGGTTGTACCAAAATACAGTTGGTGGTTTTAATCACTGGTACTTGGTTGTCCGCAACTTGAAAGCCCATCATAGGGCCGCCCATAATCAGTGGGGTTTGTATGGGTTGCTTGGGCTGACCTGCTTGGGCTAAGGTGATAAAAGGGGTGCCAATTCGTGCATACGTGTTATAAGAGCGCTTTAACTCTAAACCAGCCACGGTTACTAAACGTTGTGTCAGGGGTTCACCTAAGTGAATGGCTTTAAATATTGCGGCAAAAGTCGCCACGTTAAAGACCAATAATCCGCTGTCAATCGCATGAGTTTTGGCGGGTATTTCTATCTCCATGAGTTCTTGAATCAGCTGTTTTTCCCCCCCCATTGGGTAGACGGCAGGCAGTGCTTGAATGCGGATTTGAGTTGAGTTTGATTTCGTTAGGGCGTCTGCTACGGTTTGCATAGCTTGAATAGCGGCCGGCTTATTGGCTTCAATGCCACAGACAATTTGAGGAATATCCAGTGTCTGGGCGACCATTAACGCCCCTTTTAGAATATCTTGTGCCTGTGTTTGCATCAGCACATCATCACAGGTAATAAATGGTTCGCACTCAGCACCATTAATGATTAATGTTTTAATCAGCCCTGTTTGGTTAGGCAGTTTGGCAAAGGTAGGAAACCCTGCGCCACCTAAGCCGACAATACCAGCATTCAGCAAAATATTTTTAAGCTGTTGCGGAGTCTCGGGTCGTGTACCGTTCATATTGAGGACGTTTTCAAGTGTGCGGTCTTCAAAATCGGGTTTGATAATAATAGAACACGCATTTAACCCTGAAGGGTGTGGTAAGGGAGCCATTTCGATCGCCTCAATTATGCCTGAGGTGGGGGCATGAATCGGCACGATAATGCCTTTTGTATTTTCTTTTGCCGCGCTGATGAGACACTGGTTCTTCTGTACAGTATCGCCCACAGCCACATGCCAATCTATTTTTTGCCCAGAGAGTTGTTTAACTGGCAGGATTAAACGTTCTGGAATGGGGGAGGAAACAATGGGGTGTTTTAAGGAGAGTGATTTATAGCTCTTAGGAAAAATCCCTCCGTGAAAACGGTGTAATCCACGTTTTGCCATGGGGTAAATAAAGGAGAGTAAACGAATGATTAATTGCTTCATTTAGAGTCTCCTTCGGTTGTTTTTTCGTTATAAATCAAATCAGTATCGTTTGAATTTAAGTTAGAATTTATCGTTGATTCAGATATTTTTTCAGAGGGTACTGTTGGTATTATGTTGGGTTCAGGCCACTGCCAATTTTCAATTGAAATGGAAGGGGGGCGCATATCAATGCAGTCTACTGGGCAAACAGGTGCACACTTATCACAACCCGTACATTCGGACTGAATGACGGTGTGCATCAATTTGGTTGCGCCTAAAATGGCATCAACAGGGCAGGCTTTAATGCATAAAACACAGCCAATGCAGACGTCTTCATCAATAAAGGCGGTCTCTTTGGGTTTGTGTTCAGCTTCGTTGGCTTCCATCTCTTTGGGTTCGAGTCCCGTTATTTCAGAGATAAGAATCATGGTGTCTGTACCACCGGGTATGCACAGATTAACTTCGGCCTCTCCTTTAGCAACAGCTTCGGCGTAAGGTTTGCAACCAGGGTAGGTGCATTGCCCGCATTGAGTTTGTGGTAAAACCTTATCAATTTGTTCAGCCAGTGGATTGCCGTCAACCTTAAAGCGGACAGCCGCATACCCCAGCAACAACCCAAAAATTAAGGCCAGCCCTACAAAAATCAGAATAGCAGCAGTAATACTAATGAACCATCCCTCCAAATCCCATAAAGGCCATAGACATAAGCCCAGCGGTAATTAATGCGATGGGTGCACCCTTGAAAGGGGTGGGGACATCGGAGGCATCAATACGCTCTCGAAGCGAGGCAAACAGCACCATCACTAAGGTAAAGCCAACAGCGGCACCAAATCCAAAAAACGCCGACTCTAAGAAGTTATTGTTTTCTGTGACATTGAGCAGTGCAACCCCTAATACTGCGCAGTTGGTGGTTATAAGGGGGAGGTAAATACCTAATACTTGATACAGCGCGGGGCTGGTTTTGTGTATCGCCATTTCAGTAAAGCCTACGACTGCCGCAATGGCTAAAATAAAGGCGATGGTTTGCAGGTATTCCAGTCCAAAAGGTTGTAGCAGATAGCTGTAGATGATGTAACTTAATACCGAAGATAGAGTGAGTACAAACGTAGTTGCCAGCCCCATACCGAGTGCTGCATCTGTTTTTTTAGACACCCCCATAAAGGGGCAAAGCCCTAAAAATTTAACCAATACAAAATTATTGACCAGTACGGTACTAATCAAAATTAAAACGTATTCTTGCATTGATTTTATCCTTACTTGGCTATTCCGTTGGGTTTAATATTTTATTTAATATTACTTTACACGCATTCCTGGGATTGCTCCCTCATCGGGCGATAAGATATAGAGATCACTGCCACCGGAACCTGCGGCGAGTACCATCCCTTCGGAGAGTCCAAAACGCATTTTTCGAGGGGCTAAGTTGGCGACCATAACGGTGTGCTTGCCAATAAGCTGTTCAGGGTCGTAGGCCGATTTAATGCCAGCAAACACCTGACGTTGCTCATTATTACCAATATCTAGTGTGAGTTTGAGCAATTTTTTAGCTTCGGGCACCGCTTCGGCATGAATGATTTTAGCAATGCGTAGATCCACTTTCGCAAATTCTTCAATACTAATTTCGTCGGCAATCGGTTCGTAGCTGGATATGCTGGAGGCCGCTTTTTTCTTATTGGCCGAATCCTTTTTACCATCGGCAACCGTTTTTTGTGTATTAAGTGTTTGTGCCGATGCATCAACCATTTTTTGAATATCAGCCATTTCTAGGCGTGTAAGAAGGGGCTTAAATTTAGTAATTTCATGGCCTAACAGTGGTTTTTTAACGTCATTCCAATGGATGTTCTCAAGGTTTAAAAAGGTATTGGATTTCTCTGCGGTAACGGGAAGCACGGGGGTTAAGTAGCTGATGAGCACGCGGAAAAGGTTAATGCCCACACTGACCGATTCATGCAACTGAGCTTCTTTGCCCTCCTCTTTAGCGAGAACCCAAGGCGCGGTTTCGGCAATATACTCATTAGCCTTGTCGGCCAAGGCCATGATCTCACGCATGGCGTGGCCGTAGTCTCTGGACTCATACAACGCCGCAATCTCTTCAGATTTATCGGCAAAAGTTTGGTAAAGCGCACTGGCTTCATCCGACCACTGTGTACTGAGTTTTTTATCAAACTTTTTCACTACAAATCCAGCACAACGGCTGGCGATGTTAATGACTTTACCGACTAAATCAGAGTTTACACGTTGTGCAAAGTCTTCAAGATTTAAATCAATGTCATCAATGCGGCTGGTGAGTTTGGCCGCGTAGTAATAACGTAGGTACTCTGGGTTTAAATGTTCTAAATAGGTTTTCGCCATAATAAAGGTGCCACGTGACTTGGACATTTTTTGACCGTCAACGGTTAAAAAACCGTGGGCAAAAATGGCACTGGGTGTTCTAAAGCCTGCGCCTGAAAGCATCGCTGGCCAGAAGAGGGCGTGGAAGTTGATAATGTCTTTACCAATAAAGTGATATAGCTCCGTTGTAGAATCTTCTTTCCAGTATTCGTCAAAATCTAAGCCCGATTGGGTGCAGTAGTTTTTAAAGCTAGACATGTAGCCAATGGGAGCGTCCAACCAAACGTAAAAATATTTATCTTTTTCACCCGGAATTTCAAAGCCAAAATAGGGGGCATCACGTGAGATGTCCCATGCGCGTAGGCCGCTTTCGAGCCATTCGTCTAATTTATTGGCAATTTGAGTTTGCAGGTGACCTTCTCGCGTCCATGTTTTGAGCATCTCTTCAAATTGGTTGAGCTCAAAAAATAGGTGGTCAGTCTCTTTTTCAATAGGGGTAGCACCCGATACCGCGGAGGTAGGGTTTATTAAGTCTGTGGGGCTGTAGGTTGCGCCACAGGCTTCACAGTTATCACCGTATTGGTCCTCTGTATTGCATTTTGGGCAGGTGCCTTTGACAAAACGGTCAGGCAAAAACATCTCTTTTTCGGGATCGTAGTATTGTGAGATGGTTTTACGAGAGATAAAGCCTTTATCTTTTAAGGTAAGGTAGACTTGTTCTGAAAAGGCTTTGTTCTCAGGGGAGTTTGTACTGTCGTAATGGTCAAACTGTACATTAAATCCAGAGAAATCTGCTTGATGCTCTTCAGAGGATTTGGCAATTAAGCTTTCAGGGGTAATGCCTTCAGACTGCGCTCTCAGCATAATAGGCGTGCCGTGCGCATCATCGGCACAAACATAGGTACAGGTATGCCCACGCATTTTTTGAAAACGAGCCCAAATATCGGTTTGAATGTACTCAACCAAATGCCCTAAATGAATCGGGCCATTGGCGTAAGGCAGTGCGCTGGTAATGAGTATTTTTCTAGGGCGTTGTGCAGAGTTTGACATGTAATGTTTTCCAACTTGTCCTTTAAAAGATAACCGAATATTATAGCGATATTCAAAGTATGATTTTGAGCTTTATTGGATTAAAAGTTGTATTGCGTAATTTCTCGGTTGTGATACTTTAAACACTGCATTATGATAGCAAACAGTATTTTTTTTAAGACAGGCAGATTCTTATGAGTATAAAAACGGTTGTGGATGAAGATAAAGGGGTGGTTACCATCTTTGTTATTGGAAGCTTTGATGTCAGTGCTTATGAGGAATTTAAAGAAAATTGCCGAAAATACTTAACCGATTCAAATACGTTTATTATTGATTTAGAGCAGGCCACTTATATGGACAGCTCAGCGTTGGGCATGTTGTTGTTGCTAAGAGAGAAAACTTTAGGCGACAAAACAAGAGTACGCCTAATTAATGTAGGGACAGAGGTGCAAAGTATTTTGGAAATTGCCCAATTTAATCAACTGTTCTTAATTGAGCCTAAAGCTTAAGTCTGTAAATTGAGTACAACTCAGCGATTAATATCTATAGTCGCTGCTCAGAGTGCGCCTATCCTGAAGTGTGACTTGCTTCAGGAGGGAGCCAAATTATTAAATTAACTGTTTAAGACTTCAATTTTAGGAAACACATTGGCGTAATTGCGTTTTTGTGTGCCTATTTTATAGCTAACTTTATGTGCCATATTGCGGTATTTTTGCGCCAGCTCGCTGTCGGGTTGGGCGGTGACAGTGGGGTGACCTTGATCGACATCTTCTCGAATACGTTTATCCAAGGGCAGGCTGCCTAAAAAATCAACCGAATACTGTTTGGCCATCTCTTGCCCTCCGTTTGCCCCAAAAATAGCCTCTTCATGTTTGCATTGACTGCAAATATGGGTGGCCATATTCTCAATAATACCCAGAATAGGAATCTCAACTTTTTCAAACATCTTTAAGCCTTTTTTGGCGTCAATGAGTGAAATGGGTTGTGGTGTGGTGACAATCACGGCACCGGTGACAGGAATTTGTTGCGACAGCGTAAGCTGAACATCGCCTGTACCGGGGGGTAAATCTATAATGAGGTAGTCTAACGCTTTCCACTGCGTTTCTTTAAGCAGTTGGGTGAGGGTTTGGGTCACAATTGGTCCGCGCCAAATCATGGGCGAGTCCTCTTCAATCAAAACCCCAATGGACATTACTTGTAGCCCATAAGCGGAAAGTGGTTGCATGCTTTTGCCATCTTTAGAGTCTGGTTTTTCTGTGATGTTTAACATGCTTGGAATGCTTGGACCATAAATATCGGCATCTAAAATACCGACGCTTGCGCCCTCTTGTTGCAAAGCAAGGGCTAAATTTACGCTGGTGGTGGATTTTCCAACCCCACCTTTTCCTGATGCAATGGCAATAATATTTTTAATTTCAGGCAGGGGAGATATGCCTTTTTGAGCATCATGCGCCACAATAACGGTTTTAAAAGTAATGGAGACCGATTGAATCTCTTCCAGTTGCATGAGTTCATGCGCCAGAGACTGCTCAATACTCGGCCATAGGCTTTTACACGGGTAAGGAAGGGTCAGCGTAAAGGTTAAGGTTTTTCTCTTAAGTGTTAGGTTAGAGAGTGACTTAGCAGATAAAAAGCCAGATGGGCTCTTTGTATCCTCTAGCGTGTTATCCAGTGGGTTTTTATAGTCACTGACGATCTGTTCAATTTTATGTTGCACGTCATGGCTTGGTTTAGAACAAAACAAATTGTTAAAAAATCCCATATTCAGTTCCTTTTATTTGAGACCTTTGTAGCAAAGGTCTCTTAACTTTAATTATTTTTATGAATTTTAACCAATATTCCAAACAGTGGGTGGTCAATGTAGTGCAGTTCACTGGGTTTTATTTTTCGGCTTTCAACCACGTTAAAGCGCCAATACTGTGGCAAGTCTTCAATAGCTACTTGTTGGTTTTCTGCAACGGCCTCTCGAACCTTAGAGGGGATGCGTTTTTCAAGCTCTAAATCAAATTGTACATGGGCAAAGCGGGTTTTATAGAGCTTAACCGTTCCAAGTAGATTGGTGCCTCCTGCACGGTCGTTTTCAATGAGTACCGTCGGTGTTTTTTGAGGGCTGTAGGCGTTTTGTGACCAGGCTTGATGAAAAATAATTCGATAATTTTTAGCGACTTTGTCCGCTACCTCGGTAAGTTGTGTGTTTTTTTCTTTGAGGTATAAGCGTGATTTTTCGGGCGTATTTAATGACACGCTGTTGTCGGTATTGGGCAGCTCAATTTCATCTGGCCAGCGCTCTTCAGTCCACCCTTTGAGAGCAAGATTTTCAAACACAATCACTTCAATGGTGTAGTTGGGCGTTTGCGCTTGTGCAGTTGATTGAACCGCGATTAACCCAACGAATACACTTAGTATTGCAAGTGCTCTCCCTTTTTTAAATAGAGGGGGGGGGGAAATATCTGTTTTTTTGGGTACAAAATGTGTTCTTAGCATGGCGCAATAAGTCCTTTAATGATTAGGCTGGCTTTGAATACTTTTGATTAAGAGTTCAATGGCATTAATACGTTGATTGATGTCAGGCATTGTATCTAAAAACTTCAGTTCTGTTTGGCCTTTTAGTTGATATTGCTTAGGGTGCGTTTGAATAAGCTGTATCAACTTAAGCGGATCAATGTCGGGTTGAGCATTAAATTGAACTCGAATCATTTGCTCGGTGGCATCGAGTTTTATGATGCCAATCGGTTCAATTAAGAGTTTAACTTGGGTCACTAACAGCAGGTTTTTAACCTGATCGGGTAGGAGACCAAAACGGTCAATCATCTCGACTTCAAGCTCCCTGAGCGCCCCCTTACTTTGTGCGCTGGCAATGCGTTTGTAAAAGACTAAGCGAGTGTGTACATCGGGTAGATAGGTTTCGGGTATTAAGGCTGGTACACTTAAATTGACCTCACTGCCTGTGTGCAGAGTGGTATTAAGTTCAGGTTGTTTGCCTGACTTTAAGGCGTTAACGGCACGTTCAAGCAGTTCACTGTACAGTCCAAAGCCAATCTCTTGAATTTGTCCCGACTGTCCGTCACCTAGCAACTCTCCTGCACCACGAATTTCTAAATCATGGCTGGCTAAAATAAACCCTGCGCCCAGCGTATTGTATTTAGCAATGGCGGTTAGGCGTTTTTTGGCGTCTTTGGAAATCGACTCTTTGCCAGCAGTAAATAGATAGGCGTAAGCACGGTGGTGTGAGCGTCCAACGCGCCCGCGCAGTTGATGCAGTTGCGCCAGTCCAAATTTATCGGCACGGTCAATTAAGATTGTATTGGCGGTAGGAATATCAATCCCTGTTTCAATAATGGTGGAACACACTAAGATGTTGTAACGGCGGTGATAAAAATCTTCCATTACCGATTCCAGTTCACGCTCATTCATTTGTCCGTGTGCAAGGGTCACTTTAGCTTCTGGAATCAGTGCTTGAATGTGTTCGACCATTTGCTCCATTTTGGAGACTTGGTTGTAAAGAATATAGACCTGACCCCCGCGGCGAATTTCACGTAAAGAGGCTTCGCGCACCACATCATCATTCCACTCCTGCACAAAGGTTTGCACCGCAAGGCGTTTAGCCGGAGGGGAGGCAATAATGGAGAGATCACGTAAATCGTTCATTGCCATATTGAGGGTACGAGGAATTGGCGTAGCGGTCATTGTTAAAATATCCACTTCGGCACGCATTTTTTTCAGTTGCTCTTTTTGACGTACGCCAAAACGGTGTTCTTCATCCACAATGATTAAGCCAAGCTCTTGATAGCCCACGTCTTTTTGGATGAGTTTGTGTGTGCCGATAATGATATCCACTTGACCCTTTTTAAGGTCTTCCAGTATCTGCTTTTGCTCTTTTGCGGTTTGAAAGCGGGACAGCACTTCAATGCGCATCGGCCAGTCTGCAAAGCGGTTTTTAAAGTTTTCGTGGTGTTGGTGTGCCAGCAGAGTGGTGGGGACTAAAATAGCCACTTGTTTACCATCGTATGCAGCAATAAAGGCCGCGCGCATGGCCACCTCGGTTTTACCAAAGCCCACGTCGCCACAAATAAGGCGATCCATCGGTTTGTCGGAGTGCATGTCATCAAATACCGCATCAATTGCCTGTTGCTGATCGGGGGTCTCTTCAAATGGAAAGCTGGCCGAAAAACGTTGATACGCTTCTTCTGGTGTTTTAAAGGCGTAACCAGGTCGGGCGGCACGTTGGGCATAAATATCCAGCAGCTCGGCGGCCACATCGTGTACTTTTTCAGCCGCTTTGCGTTTAGCTTTCTCCCAGCGATCACTGCCTAGCTTATGCAGTGGTGCGGTTTCGGGTGTTGCGCCAGTGTAACGGCTGATTAAATGCAACGAGGTCACAGGCACATACAGCTTGGCATCGCCAGCATATTGCAGCATTAAAAACTCTTTCTCTTCGTCATTGATACTCAGGCTCTCTAAGCCTAAGTAGCGACCAACACCGTGGTCTATATGCACAATAGGGCTGCCAATATCGAGCTCAATGAGGTTGCTGATGGCACTGTCAAAGTCGTTGTGCTTGCGCTTACGACGACGTTTTTGAATAACGGTTTTGCCAAAAATTTGTGATTCTGAAAGAATGCACAGCTGTTCGGTATACACGGAGTCTTCAAGTGGGCTGACTAAAATAGAGGGGGTTTTAGAGCGACTTTGGCTGTGCTCGAGTGCGGCTTGCCAATCTTCGACAATACGGGGTTTATGCTTGTGTTTTGCCAGCAGCGTAAGCAGGGTTTCTCTACGCCCAGTACTCTCAGCGCTGAAAATGACTTGACCGGTATAGTGATCCAAAAAGGCATTCAGCTTAGCAAGTGGGTAATCGCTTTGTGCTTGAATGCTGAGATCAGGTAGGGTCTTGGTCGCAAATTTGGCCGTATTTTTAGCCGAAACAGTTGGCTCTAAGGTAATGCGATGGTAGGCCTTGAGTGCGGTTAAAAACTCGGTGCGGCTTAAAATAATTTCTTCGGGTTTCAGTAGGGGGAAGTCAGGGTTATGTTGCCCAACTTGATAGCGCTCTTGGTATTCCGATTGAATTTTTTCAAGTGTGCTGTCTAAAGTGTTTTGTTGATGCTCATGCTCATTGTGGTGGCTATGGTTAAAGTCAAAAAATAGCGTATTTGAGGGGAGGTATTCAAAGAGAGTGGTTAAGTTAGGGTGGAACAGCGGCAGGTAATATTCCAATCCTCCAACAGATTGTTTGTCGGAGACTGCTTTATAGATGTGTGCTTTTCGGGCGTCATCTCCAAAGTACTGTTTAAATTTTTGTCTAAATAAATCAATACCTTGATCTGTAAAGTTAAACTCTTTTGCAGGAAGGAGTTTGATCTCATTAACCTGCTCAATCGAGCGTTGATTCTCGGGGTTAAAGCTGCGAATGGTCTCAATTTCATCATCAAACAGATCAATTCTAAATGGGGTTTTACTGCCCATTGGAAACAGGTCAATAATGGATCCTCTAATCGCAAACTCCCCATGTTCCATAACCTGACTTACACGCTGGTAACTGCTGGTTTCTAACTTTTGAGTGAACGGCTCAATCTCTAAAGTATCGCCACACGCCAGTAAGAAGGTAAAGTGCTGAATGTAGTCTAGTGGCACAATTTTTTGCAGCACCGTTGAGATTGGTAAAATCAAAATACCCTGTTTTAAATTGGGCAAGCGGTATAACGTTTTAAGGCGTTCCGAAATAATGTCTTGATGTGGCGAAAACTGATCGTAAGGCAGGGTTTCCCACTCAGGAAATGACAAAATATTGTGACTCTCAGGCAGAAAGAAGGCTAAGGACTCTTGAAGCTGGTTGGCTGTTTGACTGTCTTGGGTTAACACGACGATTAACCCATCCGATTGCTGGTAGGTATTGGCAATGGCCAGCGCACTTTCTGTCGGGTTTAAGGCTCCCCAGTAAGAGCGTTGGCCTTTTAAAGCGATGTGTTCGGTACTCAGTGGTGTGGTCATAGTCATTACGTTTTTTAGTGTGTTTAGGGGGGAATGTTAACCATTCATTTTTAGTCACGCTATTTTAGCAGTTTTTAATTGCATTCGGTTTTGAGGTTTTGTTTTTAAACCCATATATCCCAAATTAGAGGTGGAAATGAGAGCGTAGAAAATTGTTTTATATGTCGTCATATTCTCATTAGGATCAATATGTTAAATGTTAAATGTTAAATGTTAAATGTTACTTGTTTTGCAAAACCTATGGAAACATGCTAATTTTAGCGGCCGTTGTGGATATTGTTAGCTTAATGTATGGGGTGATTCCATTATTTTTATAAACAATAATATTAGGAGTATTAAATGAAAACCAGAATGTTTATGTTACTTGCAGGCAGTGCATTATTAACCGGTTGTGCCAGTGTTGGAACTCAAAAAATAGGAGCGGACAGTGTTCCTGTTTCTGATCAAGTGATTGCGGAGCAACGTGCTCAGTTAAAGAAAAATACAGAAGGTAAGGGGTTTGGGCCACAGTCTCCAAGAAATATCGATTCTGTTAATGGAACGAATGAGCGTATCTTTAGCGCCGCGCCTTCTTATCAAGAGATGAACCTTTGTAATATTCATTTTCATAAAAATGCGGAGCATCAGGGCGGAGAGTTTAGCGTGTATGCTGGGAATGGTGATGGTAAAGGGTATCAGTCTGGTTACAAATATTCTGGTACATTAAGTGCCTCTGAATTAGCTCCTGTTAATAAAGATATTTGCCCAAGTACTTATGGCGGGCTTGCGCCAGGAGATACGATTGAAGTGCATTATGTACATTCAACGGCACAGGTTCAACCAGGACCTACGTTAGGTTCGTGCTTGAGTGATTCGATTAAAAACCCACAACTACGTGTAGAGACTCAGGTGTATGTTTTAGTGAATGATGACAGTGCAGGTAACTTTGCTGAGTTAACTCGCCATGGTGTAAAAAATAATATGCATCAAGCCTTAAACATCCCAAGTGATACGGGTGTAGCGGTTAAATACGAAGGGTCTACAACAGGGCCAAGTTATAATGAAGTCGCTTCTCCACTTCAGGTAAGTTGGAGTGTGCGTCCTCAGGTAGCTAAGGTTAATATTGAAACTGTGGGAGAGTGGTGCAAATTGAATGTATTTGAAGAAGATCATGCACACGGCGTGAGAAACTTGGTTGTTAACCCTGATCTTTTATCTAAGATTACCCAGTAGTATTATCCAGTAGTTTGATTTAATTTACTCTTAAGGGTGTATTGTAGAAGGTACGCTTGAGTAAATAAGGTTGTATAAATGCTCGTTAGATTTAATTGAATCTTTCGGGCATTTTTTATGTAAATAGATAAGAGAGGGGGGGGGAGAAAATTCCCCCCTCTTTATTTATAGAATTGAACTTCCTTAACGCATAGAGCTTAACATGAGCGCCAATTTAGCCGATGTTTGGCTAGTAATGTCGCCCATAATCTCTTCCATAAAGGTTTTTTGAGGTGAGTACACGTTAATATTGGTCACACCAACAATGTCTCTGGCCACGCCACCGACGGTATTTAGGTCATCAATTAACCCATTTTTAACGGCATCTTCACCTAACCAAACTAAACCAGAGAAAGTTTCAGGGGTTTCTTGTAAACGATCACCACGGCCTGCACGAACGGTTGCAATGAACTGTTGATGGGTTTTTTCAAGTACCATTGTTTGAAAAAACTGACGGCCTTCTTCGTCTTTTTTACTGAATGGGTCAATAAAGGCTTTGTGATCCCCAGCGTGCATGGAACGGTTTTCAATGCCAAGCTTATCCATTAAACCTGTTAATCCAAAGGTATCCATTCGTACCCCAATGGAACCGACCATGGAGCCTTTATCGGCATAAATTTTATCCGCAGCAACGGCTATGTAATAGCAACCAGATGCACACATGTCTTCCACTACAACATATACGGGCTTTTTATAGAGTGCTTTTAGGCGAATGATCTCATCATTAATCATTGCTGATTGGACTGGACTGCCCCCAGGGGAGTTGGCTTGAATAATAACGGCTTTGCTTGAGTGGTTACTAAAGGCTTTCTCTAGTAATGGATTGATGACTTCGGCACTGATTTTGGTACCGGGAACAATTGGGCCTTCAAGTTTAACCACTGCAACATGGGTGTTTCCTGTGGCGGTGGCCGTGGTGTCGTCAATTACATCGAGCTTTTGAACGGCAAGGTAGATAAAAAAGATCACGTAAGCGGCAATGGCGAGTTTAAGGAAGTTAGCAAAACGACGAGTCCAACGCTCTTGTTTCACTAAGGACTCAACGGCCAGTGCCAGTCGTTCAAAATTATTGTTATTGTTTTCGGGCGATTGTTCCATGAATGAATACCTTATAATATGGAGATTCTGCTAATTCTACCTTGTTATCTGGCTTATGACTGAAAAAAAGAGTGAAAAAAGTATGGCTACACCCTTTGACGTGAACGCTTTTTTAAAGCAACTTACGCAACGCCCCGGTGTGTACCGTATGTTAAATGCTGTAGGAACCATTATTTATGTGGGTAAGGCTAAAAACTTAAAGAAACGGGTCTCGAGTTATTTTAAAAAAAATCATGACGAAATAAAAACCAGCGCGATGGTGGCGCACATTGCCCGTGTAGAGGTAACGGTGACCGACACGGAGAGCGAAGCGTTTATTTTAGAAAACACGCTCATTAAACGGCATAAACCTAAATACAATATTTTATTTAGGGACGATAAATCCTATCCGTATATTTATGTCTCCACCGATAAAGCGTTTCCTGCATTAAGTTATCACCGTGGCGCTAAGCGTAGAAAAGGTGACTACTTTGGGCCGTTTCCTAATGCCTCGGCCGTGCATCAAACCCTACAAGCATTGCAAAAAATATTTAAGGTTCGCCAGTGTGCCGAAAGTGTCTTTAATCATCGCTCTCGCCCCTGTTTGCAATATCAAATAAAACGCTGCTCTGCTCCATGTGTTGAAGGATTGGTAACAAAAGAAGCCTACCAAAACGATGTGGCACATACCTTACTGTTTTTACAAGGTAAGCGATTTGATGTGGTAGATGAGTTAGCTCAGAAAATGGAAGCGGCTTCACACGCTTTAGAGTTTGAAGAGGCGGCGCAGTACCGTGATAAAATTTCGGCATTAAGAGCCATTCAAAGCCAGCACCTAATTAATCAACCGAGCAGTAAGGATATGGATGTGATTGTGGTGGCCGAGCAAGCCAGTCAAGTGTGTGTCTGTTTAATGATGTACCGTGGTGGCAACCTGTGGGGCAGTGAGCACTTTTACCCAAAAACACAAGCTCAGGCCGACAACGATGCGATTTTAGATGCCTTTTTAACCCAACATTACCAATTGTACCCAGTACCCGCCGAGATTTTACTGCCGATAAAGTTAAAAGAGCACACTTATTTAGAGGCGTGGTTAAAAGAGAAACGTGGAGCCTCGGTACGCTTAAAACAGCCTGTTCAACAAACAGCTAAATCGTTAATGGCTTTGGCCACCACCAATGCATTAACGGGATTAAAGCAGCACCTCACTCAAAAAGCGACTCAACGTGATCGCGTGGAGGCGTTGCAAGAGGTCTTAGCGTTAGAAACACCGCCTAATCATATCGAGTGTTTTGATATTAGCCATACACAAGGTGAGCTTACCGTAGCCAGTTGCGTAGTATTTAATGACGGTATTCCCAATACCCAAGCCTACCGAAAATTTAATATTGAGGGCATTACTGGGGGCGATGATTACGCGGCAATGCATCAAGTGCTGACACGTCGGTATCGTCGTTTAAAAGAGGCTCAAAAAGAGGGGGGGGAAAAACTTCCAAGCTTAATTGTGGTGGATGGCGGTAAAGGGCAGCTTAATCAAGCGATTGATGTATTAAAAGGGCTTGAACTGGAACACATTCCACTGGTTTCTGTGGCAAAAGGTGAAGGACGAAAGGCGGGGTTAGAGATTTTATTTACCCCCCATAATATGGATGGCATTGATTTAGAATCGGATGATATTGCACTGCACCTCATTAACTATATTCGAGATGAAGCCCACCGGTTTGCCATTACCGCACACCGATCTAAGCGCACGAAAGCTCAAACCCATTCAAGCCTAGAGAGTATTGACGGCATTGGCCCCAAAACACGCAAAACACTGTTAACCCATTTTGGTGGACTAAATGACGTTAAGCAGGCTTCTATTTCTGAATTAAGTAAAGTAAAGGGGATTAGTGCCCATAAAGCACAGCAAATATACGATTTCTTTCATGGTGCATTATAAATATAAAAGTAGTAACGGCTTAACGAGTCATCCAAATCGTATGTCTACTTAAATTACCTAAAACCCGTTGGTTCAAGGCGAAAAACGTGTGTTTACAGCAGTAAATGATCATTTTTTAACACCAAAATAACGGATTTTAGAGGAGAGAGGAGCTGTGACTAAAAGCGTTATAAAAACCTTATGCCTCACATTATGATAGAATTTGCGTTGTTTTTTTAATTGCCGTTTTTGGAAAAAATATTATGTCCCTACAATCCTTGCCAATGATCATGACATGGTCACGGGTTGCCCTGATTCCCATCTTCTTGATTTTGTACTACTTACCCTTCGAAGACGCACGTTTATGGGCAGGTTTTGCCTTTATGATTGCTGCCATTACCGACTGGTTTGATGGCTACCTAGCTCGTAAGTTAGGAAGCGACAGTAAACTGGGGGCTTTTTTAGACCCTGTCGCCGATAAACTCATCGTTGCTGCGGCTCTAATTGTAGTAGCCGCCGAATACCATGATAACCTGCTGGTGATTTTATCCGCTGTAATCATCATCATGCGAGAGATTGCCGTATCCGCCTTACGAGAGTGGATGGCTGAAAATAATGCGCGAGATGTGGTGGCCGTATCGGGGTTAGGTAAAATTAAGACCGCCTCACAACTGGCTGCGCTTACATGGTTATTGTATGGGGGCGTACTTTGGGGTGTAAACTGGGGTGAGCTAGGGTTTTATATGCTGTACTTTGCCGCTACACTTACCTTAATTACGTGGGTTCAGTACACCAAAGCTGCTTTGCCAGAGCTGATTCGTTCTGCAAATTCAAAATAAATAAAATTTTACAAAAAAGCGCTTGACCTTCAACCTCGTTCCCCTATAATACGCCCCATCAAGCGGGAATAGCTCAGCGGTAGAGCACAACCTTGCCAAGGTTGGGGTCGCGAGTTCGATCCTCGTTTCCCGCTCCAGTTTAAAGGCGGAATAGCAAAGTGGCTATGCAGTGGATTGCAAATCCATCTACCTCGGTTCGACTCCGGG
>WFQP01000024.1 GCA_015487015.1 Thiomicrorhabdus sp. | reverse complement strand
GTCCAGAATGTGGCTCGGATGTGGTAAAAGAGCATGATAAAGCGGTTTATCGCTGTTCGGGAGGGTTGTTTTGTCCTGCACAAAAAAAGCGGGCGTTCCAGCACTTTGTATCGCGTAAAGCTTTGGATATACAAGGCTTGGGTAATAAATTAATTGACCAGTTGATTGAAAAAAACTGGGTAGGCCATCCTGATGATTTGTTTAAATTGGTGCCTGAAAATTTGGCACAACTGGAGCGCATGGCAGAAAAGTCAGCTTTAAAAGTGTATGACGCAATTCAAGCCGCTAAACGGACGACTTTACCTCGCTTTATTTATGCTTTGGGGATTCCTGAAGTGGGTGAGGTGACGGCAAAATCGTTGGCACAGCACTTTGTTACGTTGGAAAAAATTCGCCAATCGGATGTCGAAGCCTTGGTTGAAGTCTCTGATGTGGGGGAGATTGTAGCTGAAAATATTGTGACCTTCTTTAAGCAACCTCATAATCAAGAGGTGGTAGAAGGGTTATTATCGGTTGGGCTTTCGTGGCCAGAGCCTAGTATTGATATGGTAGTGGATGAGCAATTTTCACCTTTTGCTGGTAAAGTAGTGGTTCTGACGGGGTCATTGCAGCAAGGTTCTCGTACAGAGGCTAAGCAGACGCTGGAAGCACTGGGTGCAAAGGTGACAGGCAGCGTTTCAGCAAAAACAGATTTTGTCATTGCGGGTGAAAAAGCAGGTTCTAAGCGCACTAAGGCAGAAGCGTTGGGTGTTAGAATATTATCAGAAGAAGAGTGGATTCAAATGATGGGAGAATCGAATGGTTAGACCTCGTAATATTAATCGAGTTAAAAAAGAGATTGAAGTACGCGCGTGGGAGCAAGAGGAGTTTGAAAGCCGAACGCAAATTAAACAGGCTGCGAAGGCGGTAAAAGATTTAGGCATTCAAATTTCAGAGTTAACGGATACCGAAATCAAAAAAATGAATCTACCCTCTAAGTTTACCGATGCTATTTTTCTATTAAAATCAATGGATAAAGGGCCGGCCTTAAAGCGCCAAAAACTATTCATTGGTAAGATGTTACGTCAAGATGAACCGTTGATTATTGAAATAAAAGAGAAGCTGGCTAAGGTAGAGACAAAGATCAGGCAACAAAACGCACATTTTCATAAACTGGAGCAGTGGCGCGACCGAATAATCTCGGAAGGGGATTCTGCGTTAAATGAGTTTCTCTCTTTGTACCCGCAAGCCGATCGTCAGCAATTACGCCAATGGATTCGAAATGCACAAAAAGAAGCGGCACAAGAAAAACCACCCAAATCAGCCCGGGAGATGTTTAAGTATTTAAGAGGTTTGGAGTGGTGAAATATTTCCCCCCCCCTTTTTTTTATTATAAATAAATACAAATAAAGTCTTTTCTACGCAATAAGCGAGGTGAGTATGTCTAAGATAGAGTCAATTTTAACGGAATCACGAGTATTTGAAGCTTCGGAACAAACGAAGAATCAGGTTGCTTTAACAGCCTCTTCGATTGCTGCGTTGTATGAAAAGGCATCTAAAGATCATGTTGGTTTTTGGTCAGACTTAGCGCGAGAGAAGTTGGCTTGGTCAAAACCTTTTACGGTGGGGCTGGATGACTCAAAGGCGCCTCATTTTAAATGGTTTAGCGATGGTGAGCTTAATGCTTCTTATAACTGTATTGATCGCCATCTAGAGACCAAAAGTGATAAGTTGGCCATTATTTTTGAAGCCGATGATGGCTCGGTAGAGCGTTACACCTATAAAGAGTTGCATGATCAAGTATGTCGTTTTGCCAATACATTGGTGGCACAGGGTATTCAAAAGGGTGATCGCGTAATTATTTATATGCCTATGATCCCTCAAGCGGTTATTGCTATGCAGGCTTGTGCGCGTATTGGTGCGATTCACTCGGTGGTTTTTGGTGGGTTTTCAGCCGAATCATTGCTAGATCGTATTGAAAATGCGGGGGCTAAATTAGTCATTACCGCCAATGCAGGTCGTCGGGGGGGTAAAACCATTCCGCTTAAAAAAGCGGTAGATGATGCACTGGAAAAGGGTGGCGACCATGTTAGAAAGGTAATTATTTTTAAACGCACCGATGATGACGTGCCTATGAAGGCTGGACGAGACATTGATTGGTATGAAGCCGAAGCGGGAATGAGTAATTATCATGATCCCGAGATGGTCGATTCAGAACATCCACTATTTTTACTGTATACCTCTGGCTCAACAGGAAAACCTAAGGGGGTTCAACACAGTACGGGGGGGTATTTATTAAATGCTCATGTGACCAATGAATGGATGTTTGATTTAAATGACAGTGATGTCTTTTGGTGTACGGCTGATGTAGGCTGGATTACGGGGCATACTTATGTGGCGTATGGCCCTTTATCGGTTGGCGCTACCATTTTAATGTTTGAAGGTGTCCCCACTTACCCAGATGCGGGTCGTTTTTGGAAAATGTGCCAAGATCATGGTGTGACGATATTTTATACGGCACCAACGGCCATTCGCGCGTTAATGAAATTTGGTTCAGAGTTGCCTAGCCAGTATGACTTATCTAAGTTAAGAATTTTAGGAACGGTCGGTGAGCCTATAAATCCAGAGGCTTGGGTTTGGTATTACAGAGAGATTGGTGGCGAGCGTTGTCCTGTTATTGATACATGGTGGCAAACTGAAACGGGGGCTCATATGATTGCACCTTTTCCAGTTACGCCTCTTAAGCCTGGCTCTTGCTCCAAGGCATTACCGGGAATTGATGCGGTTATTTTGGATGGAGAGGGTAATATCTTAGGGGCAGATGAAGGGGGGTTGTTGGTGGTTAAAAAGCCATGGCCTTCGATGATTCGTAATGTTTGGGGTGATGAAGCACGTTATCAACAAACGTATTTTCCAATGAAAGATCAAGTGGCAGGTGGTGAGTCGTTGTATGTGGTGGGTGACAGTGCCTACCAAGATAAGGATGGTTATTTTTGGATTTTGGGGCGTGCGGACGATGTTCTGAATGTATCGGGACACCGTTTAGGAACGATGGAGATTGAATCGGCATTGGTTGCGCACCCACTGGTTTCTGAAGCAGCCGTGGTGGGTCGCCCTGATGACATTAAAGGAGAGGCGATTTCTGCCTTTGTGGTATTAAATACAGACATTCCTCATGATGACTCAGAGCGAGCGGCATTAGTACAGACGTTGAGAGCATGGGTAGCAAAAGAAATTGGTGCAATTGCGAAGCCTGATGACATTCGTTTTGGCACCAATTTGCCTAAAACACGTTCAGGTAAAATTATGCGTCGTCTGTTAAAAACAATTGCAAAAGGGGAGGAAATTTTGCAGGATACCTCAACTTTGGAAGATCCTTCGGTATTGGAGGAGTTTAAAACAGCTACCCCCTTTAAAAGCCTATAAAATGGCTTGACAAGTAGTGGTTTTACTGTATAGTTTTATCTAGATTTTTAAAAAAAATTATTAAGCGTTGTTTTAAGAGTAAAAGAACGGCGGCTTAACTTTTTAAAAACCCCGTTCTTACGGGGTTTTTTGTTATTTGAATTTAAGAAAAGACTTTTTTATGGGTGTATCCTCTCATAAAAGGTCTTCAAGCTACGGAAATATTGAGTGCGTTTAGAAGATAAGTTAGAGGGGCTATTAAAGCCTACAATTGAATCGATGGGCTTTGAGCTATGGGGGTTTGAATACTTGCCAGCGGGCCGTCACTCTATTTTAAGAGTATTTATTGACCAAGAAGAGAAGGGTGTCACGGTCGATGATTGCGCCACGATTAGTCGTCAAATAAGTGCCATTATGGACGTTGAAGACCCAATTAGCAGTGCTTACATGCTTGAGGTCTCTTCTCCAGGAATGGATCGCTTGCTATTGAAACCGAGCCACTTTAAACGTTACCAAGGCAAAACCGTTCAAGTGAGAACAGCTGTGGGTGTCTTGGGTCGTAAGAAATTTAAAGGGCCAATGGTACAGGTAAGTGATGCCGCGATTGAAATAGAGGTGGATGGTGAGTTGTATGAAATTGATTATGACATCATTGATAAAGCGAATTTAGTTGCAGAATTTTAGTTTCGTTGTTTCGGGTAAATAAAAACAACGAATTTTTAACAGAATTAATTAAAAGATATTAGGACAAAAATATAATGGGTAAAGAGATATTAGCCGTTGTTGAAATCATGGCAAATGAGAAGGGTGTTGATCAAGAAATTATTTTTGACGCCATTGAAACTGCTCTGGCAACAGCAACACGTAAAAGTGAAGGCGATGAAATTAATGTTCGAGTTTCTATTGATCGTGAAACAGGCGAATATGAAACATTTCGTTGCTGGGAAGTGATTGACGATGCAACCGCCATTGAAGACAATGTTGGGTGGTACATTCGTGAAATGGATGCAGTAGACGAAGATCCAAATATCGAAATTGGTGAGTTCATTGAAGAGCCAATGGAGTCGATTGATTTTGGACGTATTGGTGCGCAAGCGGCAAAACAAGTCATTGTTCAAAAAATACGTGAAGCTGAACGTAAGAAAGTGGTTGAAGAGTACAGCAAACGTGTAGGTGAAATCTTAACAGGTCAGGTGAAGCGTGTTGATCGTGGTGATGTGATTTTAGACTTAGGCGATAATGTTGAAGCGATCATTCCTCGTAACCAGTTGGTGGCTCGTGAAAACTTTAGAATGGGTGATCGTGTACGTGGCTACTTACAAGTGGTTGAGTTTAGACCAAGAGGTCCATTGTTAACAATGTCTCGTTCGTGTAACGAGATGTTAATGGAGCTGTTTAAAATTGAAGTACCAGAAATTGGTGATGACTTAATTGATGTAATGAGCGTGGCGCGTGATGTTGGCTTTAGAGCCAAAGTGGCTGTTCGAGGTAATGATCCTCGTTTAGATCCAATTGGTGCCTGTGTTGGAATGCGTGGTTCACGTGTTCAGTCGGTTACCAATGAGTTGAATGGTGAACGTATCGACATCATTCAATGGGATGTCAATGACGCACAGTTTGTAATTAATGCAATGGCACCTGCTGAAGTAACCTCCATTATGGTCGATGAAGACAAGCATACGATGGATCTTGCGGTAGAAGATGAACAGTTATCGCAGGCGATTGGTAAAAATGGTCAAAATATTCGACTGGCCAGTGAATTAACCGGCTGGGAACTGAATGTCATGAGTCAAACAGATATGGCTGAAAAGCATGATGTTGAATCCAGAGCGCAAATTGATTTGTTTGTGGATGCATTAGATATTGATGAAGAGATGGCAGAAGTACTTGCTGAAGAAGGTTTTTCAACGCTTGAAGAAGTGGCTTATGTACCCGCTGCTGAAATGTTAGAAGTTGAAGGTTTTGATGAAGATATTGTGTCTGAGCTAAAACAACGAGCAAAGGATGCTTTATTGACGCATGCGATTGCGGAAGAAGAGAAACTGGCTTTAGCGGAGCCAAAAGAAGATTTAGTGAACCTTGAAGGCATGACGCTTGATATGGCTAAAACACTTGCAGGTAATGGCATCATTACACAAGAAGATTTAGCTGAATTAGGCATTGATGAGCTACTAGAGTTTGTAAAAATGGATGAAGCAGCGGCTGGAGAGTTAATTCTTAAAGCACGTGCGCCATGGTTTGAAGAGTAAAGGGAGAGTAATACATGTCAGGGATATCGGTAAAAGAATTTTCAAAAACACTCAACCTTTCGGAAGAAAAATTGTTGGCTCAGCTGGATGCATCAGGAATTAAAAATAAAAAGCCAGGTGATACCATTAGCGATGATGAAAAGGTTAAGTTATTAGGTTATTTAAAAGCATTGCACGGCGATCACTCAGAAGAGTCGCCTAAAAAAGTAACGTTGCGTCGTAAACAAACACTTAATTTGTCTTCGGGTGCAGGTAGAAATAAACGTGACATTAAAGTTGAAGTGCGTAAAAAGCGAACATACATTAAAAAAGAAGAGGCCGCTGAGATTCCTACGCCTGAGCAAGCTCCGGTTGAAGTACTGAAAAGTGAGCCTGTTCAGGTTGAAGCAACGAGTGTTACGACAGAATCTGTTGAGCCAGTAAAGCAAGAGCCGGTTGTTAAACAATACACGGCATCTAAAGTGGATACGACACCGAAAACAGTGTCTGAACCTAAAAAAGAGTCGAATAAACCAGTGAAACCAAGTAACTCGAAACCAGAGAGATTTGTTCGAGAGAAAGCGGTTGGACTACGCGTTGTAGCACCACCACCAGCAGCTAAAGAAGATCACTCTAAAGCAACAAAAAAAGCCAAAGATCAAAAGCATCATGAAACGCGTAAAGTGAATGATGGTAATGATGGTCCTAAAGGTGGTGCAAATAAAAAACCAAACAACCGTGGTGGTAATCGTCGTCCAGCTCGTGGTGGACGTAAAGCACAACCGAAACGTCGTGCGCCATTGCAAATGGATAATGAGCATGGATTCCAGCAGCCTACAGCACCTGTTATTAAGGACGTTAAAGTACCTGAAAGCATTACGCTGTCAGCATTGGCTGAACAGATGTCTATTAAAACGGGTGAAATCATCAAATTTATGATGATGGAACTGGGGTCTATGGCGACTATCAACCAAATTCTTGACCAAGAAACAGCGATGTTGATTGTTGAAGAGATGGGGCATAACGCCATTGCATTTAATGAAGTGACGGTTGAAGATGAAGTTGTGAACCAAGAGTATCACGGCGCAACCGTAACGCGTTCTCCTGTGGTTACTATCATGGGGCACGTAGATCATGGTAAAACGTCTTTACTGGATTACATTCGTAAAGCCAAAGTGGTACACGGTGAAGCAGGGGGAATTACCCAGCACATCGGTGCGTACCACGTTGATACAGACAAAGGTGGGGTAACGTTTATTGATACTCCTGGTCACGCGGCCTTTACAGCGATGCGTGCTCGTGGTGCAGAAATCACGGATGTGGTTGTTATCGTTGTTGCAGCGGATGACGGTGTAATGCCTCAAACTCGTGAAGCGATTCAACATGCAAAAGCATCGGGTGTGGGCATTGTGGTTGCCGTAAACAAGATGGATAAAGAGGACGCTAATGTTGATCGCGTTATGCAAGAGATGGCAACCGAAGAAGTCGTACCCGAAGCATGGGGCGGTGATATTCAGTTTATTCCTGTTTCAGCAAAAACAGGCTTAGGTATTGATAATTTATTGGATGCGATCTCATTACAGTCTGAGATGCTTGAGTTGGAAGCGCCTACCGAAGGTCATGCGAAAGGTGTTGTGGTTGAATCTCGCTTAGAAAAAGGGCGTGGAACCGTGGCAACGGTTCTGGTTCAGTCAGGAACCTTAAGAAAAGGCGATATTGTTCTTTGTGGTATGGTGTACGGACGAGTTCGCTCTCTTATTAGCGACTCTGGTAAAACGATTTTAGAAGCTGGGCCTTCTATTCCTGTTGAGCTACTTGGTTTATCGGGTGTACCTGTTGCCGGTGATGAGATGATTACCGTGGATAACGAGCGTAAAGCACGTGAAGCCGCTACGTTCCGTCAAGGTAAGTTTAAAGAGCTTAAAATTGCGCGCCAGCAAAAATCTAAGTTAGAAAACATGTTTAATCGAATGGAAGAGGGTGATATTCAAAATGTAAATATCATTTTAAAAGCCGATGTACAAGGTTCTATTCAAGCGATTACTGATGCTCTGACTAAATTGTCTAATGATGAAATTAAAGTAAATGTAATCTCTTCTGGTGTAGGAGGAATCAATGAAACTGATGCTAACTTAGCCATCGCTTCTGAAGCGATGATCTTTGGTTTTAACGTACGAGCAGATGTCGCAGCAAAACGTGTGATTGACTCTGAAGGTATCGGTCTAAAATACTACAGCATTATTTATGAAATCGTGGATGAAGTAAAACGTGCGGTAGAAGGTAAGTTAGCACCAGAGATTCAAGAAAATATTTTAGGCGTAGCAGACGTTCGTGAAGTCTTTAAAGCACCTAAGATTGGCTTAATTGCTGGTTGTATGGTAACTGAAGGCGTTGTGAAACGTAATAACCCAATTCGTGTATTGCGCGATAATGTGGTTATTTACGAAGGCACGCTTGAGTCGTTACGTCGCTTTAAAGACGATGCACAAGAAGTGAATAAAGGCATGGAATGTGGTATCGGCGTTAAAGACTATAACGATGTTAAAGTAGGCGATCAAATTGAGTGTTATGAGCGTGTTGAAGTGAAGCGTACGCTTGCTTAAATAAAGCGTTCAACTTTTTATTGTTAGCTTTTTAAAATGCCCCACTGGGGCATTTTGTTTTTATGAGAGAAAAGTATTATGAGTAATTCACCGGTTAGTCGCCCAGCACGAGTGGCGCAAGAGGTTCGACGTACCTTATCACAAATGTTATTACGAGAAGCGAAAGACCCTCGTTTTCAAAAAATGACGATTACCGATTGCAAAATCAGTAAGGATTTAAGCATTGTTCGAGTACATTTCTCCTTGATTGGACACAATCAAGGCGATCCAGAAGTTCAAGAAACACTGGATGCACTTGAAAAAGCCACGGGCTTTTTTAGAAGCGAGTTAGGTAAAAAACTGCGTTTACGTATTGTGCCAAATATTCGTTTCTTTTATGACAATGTACCAGAGCATGTTCAGCACATGGAAGATTTAATTAATAAGGCACTTAACTCTTAATATGGCACAGTTTAAGCGTCCCCCTAAAAAACATATTGATGGCATTATTTTACTGAATAAGCCTGTTGGTCCGTCATCAAATGGCGTATTACAAACGGTGATGCGACTGTTTAATGCAAAAAAAGGGGGGCATACGGGCGCATTAGATCCGTTTGCAACGGGGTTGCTTCCCATCTGCTTGGGTGAAGCCACAAAAGTATCTGGATTGTTATTGGATTCTGATAAACGTTATACCGCTACGCTTAAGCTGGGTGAGCAAACGGATACAGGAGATAAAGAGGGGAACATCACTCAAATACAGGCTGTTCCTGCGCTAACCCAAGCAGATATTTTGAATGTTTTAAGTCAATTTATGGGGCAAATTGAACAAGTTCCCCCTATGTATTCGGCACTGAAGCACCAAGGTAAGCCGCTCTATTATTACGCGCGTCAAGGCATTGAAATAGAGCGCCCTGCGCGCAGTATCGTAATTAAAGAGCTTAACTTGATCTCATTTAAAGACGATACGTTGGTATTTGATGTCATGTGCTCCAAAGGCACTTATGTAAGAACTTTGGGGGAAGACATTGCTAAATCGCTTGAAACGCTCGGTCACTTAACCGCCTTGCACCGTACTCAAACGGGAGAGTTAAGCGGAGAGGATATGTTGACATTGGAGGAGATTGAAGCGCAACAATTTGCTGCCATTCAGCCCATTGATATTGCACTCACTCATTTGCAACGCTTTGATCTGTCAAAAGAGGAAGTGGATTTGATTCAGCATGGTCAAATGTTGTCTTACCCAAAGCCTGAAACGGAATTTGTTCGACTTTACGATGAGGGCGAATGTTTTGCCGTGGGCGAGTGGTCGGATAAAAAACAGATGTTAAAACCGAAAAGAGTCTTTAATTTACACTTAGCAAAAGCAGAACGTGCTGAGGAGCTTAAATAGTGTTTTTTAAACAAGCCGATGGTATTTTAGATTTAAGAACGGCTGAAGAATATCAGGCTGGGCATCTTAAGGAATCAACATGGTTGCCATGGGATATTTTGCCCGAAAGTTTAAATGAACTACCGGCCACTCCTGCAACACTGTTTTTAGTGGGCAGCAAGCAAGCGATTGAACAGGCGAGTATTTTTTTAGATTTAAAAGGCTATAACGTTAATGGCTCTTTAGTGATTGAAAATAATGAGAGTATGCAGCAGTGGGCACAAAACCTACCAAACCAAGTGGTTTCAGGAAAAGAATCAAAGTCATTATGGATGCCTTCCCCCTTGTTAAAAGAGTGGTTTCAAATTTTAGAGCAACGAAGTATTGATCCTAAAAAAACCAAACCACGTTTAACCGCACTCGATTTAGGCTGTGGTGGAGGGCGTGATTCGGTATTTTTGGCCAAGCAGGGTTGGCAAGTCTTAGGCATTGATCAAGAGGCGCGAGTACTCAAGCGTGCAAAGCAATTGGCCAATCGTTCGGGTGCTTCGGTTAAATTTAAGTGCTGTGATCTTAAAAAAACAGGCTGTTTTCCTGAAAATAAATTTAATGCCGTGCTGGTGGTACGCTATTTAAATCGAGATTTATTTACACAAATCGATTCTACTTTGGCACCCGAAGGTTTTCTTATTTATCAAACCTTTGCTGAAGGGGTTGAGGCGTTTGGCTCTCCTAAAAACCCAAATTTTATTTTGGCACATGATGAATTACGTAAAGTTTTTGCAAGTTATCAAATTTTTGTTGATAGAATAGACCAACTAGACGATGGCCGCCCAGTGGTGTCATTTATTGCGCAAAAGCCATTGTGATGATTTTAAAAAATAATCAGAGCTTCCTAACATAAAGGAGATTGTATGTTATCCATATCAACCGATGAATTATTTAGCTATTTCCAAAAGCACCTTATTTGTGAGTCATTAACGAAACAAGAAGTGGGTCGTTTAATTCACTACTTACAAGATAAAAAATATGGGGCAGATGAGGTTATTTCAGACACGGGTGAGATAGGTGAATCTCTTGGTTTTATTGCAAAAGGTAAAGTTATTTTTTGCAGTGCCGATGCCGAACATACCAATGTAGGTAAGCAAGGAGCGGGTACACTAGTGGGCGAAATGTCCTTCTTTGATCGTAAACCTCGTAACCTAAGAATGGCCGCAGGAAAAAAAGGCGTACAAATTTTTATGTTAACGCGCCCTATGTATGATCGTTTAAAAGTGGAAGAACCTTTTATTGTGGTAAACATTCTAGAAAATGCCATTGTGAGTTTAGATGATTTAGTGCGTAATATGGGGGATGATATCTCGGCATTGGGTCATTATGTACACGGTTTTGGCAAACGATAAAGGGGTTGTTTTTAGGTTTAAACTAAGTATAATACGTCGGTTCGTTTCTATCATCGGTTGTGGAGGCGGGCAAAATTATTAAAACCGATATTTGGAGAAAAAGTATGTTTAACGCAGAAGTTAAAGCAAAAATCGTTGCTGAATATGCAACAAAAGAAGGTGATACAGGTTCACCAGAAGTTCAAATCGCACTTTTAACTGCGCGTATTAAGTACTTAACAGAGCACTTTAAAATACACAAACAAGATAACCATTCTCGTACTGGTTTATTGCGTTTGGTAAGTCGTCGTCGTAAACTTTTGGATTATATCCATAAGAAAGATGGTGAAAGATATTTATCTATTATTAAACGTCTTGGTTTACGTAAGTAATCCATTTATTCGTTTAAAAAGAAGCCCTGCATTGCAGGGTTTTTTTTTGCCTATTTTTTGTAAAAGTGCCTACAATTCACTCGCTAACTCTTTAATAAAGAGTAGAATAGTTGGGTTAAGAAAGTGCTGATCAAGTCATGAACTCGTATTTCAGTTCTTAACCTACTTTGCCCAGACTTAATCAGTGCTTTCTTTAGCACCTCATTGAAACTTTTAAAGGAATTTTTATGGCCAAGATAACCAAGTCATTTCAATACGGTAACCATCAGGTTACATTAGAAACTGGTGAAATCGCGCGTCAAGCTGACGGTGCGGTGATGATTGGAATGGGAAACACCCGTATTTTAGTGACTGTTGTTGCGGCTAGAACGGCAAAAGAAGGACAAGACTTTTTTCCGTTAACTGTTAATTATCAAGAAAAAGCGTATGCCGCAGGAAAAATTCCTGGAGGATTTTTAAAGCGCGAAGGCCGTCCTTCTGAAAAAGAGACGTTAACCTCTCGTTTAATTGATCGTCCTATCCGCCCGTTGTTTCCAAAAGGTTTTAAAAACGAAGTGCAAGTGATTGCCACTGTGGTTGCGTTAGATGCCGAAGTGGGTACTGAAGTGGCGGCTATGTTAGGAACCTCTGCTGCACTAGCCATTTCAGGCGTACCATTTGAAGGGCCAATTGGTGCCGCGATTGTCGGTTATTCAAATGAGCAGTATGTATTAAACCCAAGTGCCGAAGCGTTGCAAACCTCTGATTTAGAGTTAAGTGTCGCCGGAACCAAAGATGCCGTGTTGATGGTGGAGTCTGAAGCCTCTGAGTTATCAGAAGATATTATGCTCGGTGCGGTAATGTTTGGTCATGCCGAAATGCAAACGGCGATTGACGCAATTGCAGAATTTGCGGCAGAAGCGGCTAAGCCTGTTTGGGATTGGCAAGCAGAGCCTGAAAATTTAGAATTAAGAGAAGCGGTGTTTACTCAGTTTCGTTCAGACGTAGAAGCGGCTTACAGCATTGCCGATAAAATGGATCGTTACAGCGCATTGAATGCGGCTAAAGCTAAGATGGTTGCCGAACTAGCGGTTTCAGAAGAGAAGCCAGAAGGGTTTGATGTTAAAGAGCTAGAAGCGGCATTTGGTAAGCTACAAAAAGAGATTGTTCGTAGCCGAGTGATTGCAGGCGAGCCTCGTATTGATGGGCGTGATACCAAAACGGTTCGTCAAGTGACTTGTAAAGTGGGCGTTTTACCTGAAGTACATGGTTCGGCACTGTTTACCCGTGGTGAAACACAGGCGTTGGTTGTGACCACGCTGGGAACAGAGCGTGACGCTAAAATGGTGGATGATTTAACCGGTTCTTACCATGATCGCTTTATGTTGCACTATAACTTTCCTCCGTATTCTGTTGGAGAGTGTGGTCGAGTGGGCAGCCCAGGACGACGTGAAATTGGTCACGGTATGTTAGCGCGTCGTGGAGTAGCTGCATTATTACCAACGGCTGAAGAGTTTCCGTACACCATTCGTGTGGTGTCTGAAATTACAGAGTCAAATGGTTCAAGCTCCATGGCTTCTGTGTGTGGTACCTCGCTTTCATTGATGCATGCGGGTGTGCCGATTGAAGCACCGATTGCTGGAATTGCGATGGGCTTAATTAAAGAAGAGGCTGGATTTGCTGTTTTGTCTGATATTTTAGGGGACGAAGATCACCTAGGTGATATGGACTTTAAAGTGGCCGGAACCGATCAAGGGATTACCGCCTTGCAAATGGATATAAAAATCACCGGTATTACCGAAGAGATTATGAAACAGGCATTAGAGCAAGCTAAAGTGGGGCGTTTAACCATTTTAGAGTCGATGGCTGAAGCGATTAATACTTCAAATACCGATGTGGCTTCTAGCGCACCGCGTTATACGATGATTAAAGTAAAACCTGAAAAAGTACGTGAAATCATTGGAAAAGGTGGTTCTACCATTCGTGCTTTAACCGAAGAGACAGGTTGTGTGATTGAAGTGGACGATGAAGGAAATGTTAAAATTTCCTCTTCGGATGAAACGGCTTCAGCATTGGCGCTTGTGCGTATTAAAGAAATTACCGCGGAACCTGAAATTGGTAAAACGTACGATGCCGTGGTTAAGAAAATTGTTGATTTTGGTGCGTTTGTGGCCTATATGCCAGGTCGTGAAGGGCTGGTACACGTGTCTCAAATTGCAGAAGAGCGCGTTGAAAATGTCTCTGATTATTTAAAAGAGGGGCAGGAGATACGAGTGAAATTGACCGAAGTAGATAAACAAGGTCGTGTTAAGTTATCGATTAAAGCTGTAGAGGCATAACCTTTACGGAAGTTTTTATATCGAGCATAAGAGGCCATTCCTTTGAATGGCCTTTTTTATAGAATTAAATTACACAGTTTGGAATAATAAAAATATGTCAAAAACACATCCCGCATTTGAATACATGGGTCAACAAACTATTGACTCACTTAACTTAACCGTAGAACACTATCAGCATAAATTAACGGGTGCAACGCACTACCATTTAGCGGCGGATGACCCGCAAAATGTTTTTTTAGTGGCGTTAAGAACCGTACCAATGGATTCAACGGGTGTGGCACATATTTTAGAGCACACCACTTTATGTGGCAGTAAGAAATACCCTGTTCGCGACCCTTTCTTTATGATGATTAGACGTTCATTAAACACCTTTATGAACGCCTTCACCTCCAGTGATTGGACGGCTTATCCGTTTGCAACGGAGAACAAAAAAGATTTTCAAAACTTGTTGCAAGTGTATATGGATGCAGTGTTTTTTCCCAATTTAGATTCTTTAGATTTTGCACAAGAAGGGCACCGATTTGAGTTTGAAGAGATGACCAATTCTGAGTCACCTTTAACTTATAAAGGGGTAGTCTTTAATGAGATGAAAGGCGCGATGAGTTCGCCAATTTCAACACTATGGCAAGCGTTTTCGTCGGAGCTTTACCCAACCAACACCTACCATTATAACAGTGGTGGAGAGCCAGAGGATATTCCAAGTTTAACGCATCAACAATTGGTTGAGTTTCATCAAAATCATTACCACCCCTCCAATGCGGTGTTTATGACTTACGGTGATATTAGTGCGTTTGAACATCAATCTCAGTTTGAAACCTTAGCGTTAGAACAGTTTAAAAACTCTGTACCTCAAGTGCATGTGGAGCTAGAACAACGCTTTAATAAACCTAAAACCGTGAGCCACTCTTACGCACTGGATGAAGAGAATGTTGAGAAAAAAACGCACATTGTTTTAGGCTGGTTGCTAGGTGAAAATAAAGATCCGCTTGAGGTGTTAAAAGGGCATTTGTTGTCTTCTGTTTTACTTGACAACAGTGCTTCACCTTTGCGACAAGTGCTTGAAAATACGCCTTTGGCAACCGCTCCATCACCGTTGTGTGGCTTAGAAGAGTCTAATAAAGAGATGGTGTTTGTCGTGGGAGTACAAGGCTCCGAGCCTGAACATGCGGAGGCAATTCAAACGCTTATTTTAACCGAGCTACAGCGCATTGTAGACGAGGGTGTAGAGCAGTCTCAAGTAGATGCAATGTTGCATCAATTAGAGCTATCGCAGCGTGAAGTGGGTGGTGACAGCTACCCTTATGGGCTGCAACTAATTTTACACGCCTTGCCGGGTGCATTGCATGAAGGCGATCCGATTGCTTTACTGGACAGTGATCAAGCACTGAATGTATTGGAAGATGAGGTAAAAGACCCGCAGTTTATTCCCAACTTAGTACAAACCTGGTTGTTGGATAATGCACACCGTATTTGTTTAACTATGGCACCAGATACCGAATTATCGGCACAAAAAGAGCAGGCCGAAAAGGATAAACTGGCAGCGATTCAGGCTCAGTTAAGCGAGTCTGAAAAGCAGGCTATTATTGACCAAGCGGTGGCACTGGAACAACGTCAAGCCCAATTTGATGACCCTAGTATTTTGCCAGAAGTGACTAAAAACGACATTCCTGAAACAATTAAAACGTATACCGCACAACACTCTAAGGTAGGCAATGTACCCGTTACCGCCTACCAGTGTGGCAGTAATGGCTTAACGTACGAGCAGTTAATTATTGATTTACCAGAGTTAAATCAAACAGAAAAAGAGATTTTACCGCTGTTTAATAGCTGCATTACCGAAGTGGGCAGTGCAGGACGAGACTATCTTGAAACACAGTCTTATCATGCTGAAATTTCAGGCGGTATTTCGGCTCGCTCGCAAGTACACACGGCATTTCAAGCACCAGAAGGCTATAACAGCCACTTTATTTTCTCCTCAAACGGATTAAATCGTAATCAAAATAAAGTGGCGGGTTTAATTGAAGACACGCTGTATACCGCACGTTTTGACGAGCTTGCTCGTTTAAAAGATTTAGTTGGACAAATTCGTGCATCGGTTGATCACGGCATTACAGGCAATGGACACGGGTTGGCCATGATGGCGGCCACACAGAACTTTAGCCCCGTTGCACAGTGGAACTTTCAGCGTTCTGGCTTTGCAGGTATTCAAAGTATTAAGCGTTTGCATAACGAGCTACAAACCTCCGATCAGGCGGTTGAAGCCTTTGCGGAAGGACTGTCTGGTATTCAAACCAAATTATGTCAAGCACCTAAGCAAGCGTTGGTTATCAGTGATGAAAAAGGGCTTGCTTCTGCACTCTCTGGATTGGAAAGCAGCTGGAAAAAACTGCCAAACGCAACCAGTCAACACAGTGTTTTTACCGAAGAAGCATCACAACAGCCTATTAAACAAGCATGGGTGACCAGCACACAAGTTAACTTTTGTGCGCAGGCATTCCCTGCGGTAAGTTCAAATCATGAAGATGCGCCTAAACTCTCGGTGCTGGGTGCATGTTTACGTAATGGATTTTTACACGCCATTATTCGTGAAAAAGGTGGCGCCTATGGCGGTGGTGCAAACTACAACGGAGAGGCGAGTGCTTTTGTATTCTACTCCTACCGTGATCCACGTTTATTAGAAACGTATGATGACTTTAGTAAAGCACTGGAGTGGTTAATGAGCTCCGATGCAACGCAAGCTAAAGTGGATGAAGCCATTTTGAATGTCATTAGCTCCATGGATAAACCAGGATCGCCAGCAGGCGAAGTGAAAAAATCGTTCTATCAAAATTTGCACGGGCGTACGTACGACATTCGAATGCAGTATCGACATGGTGTCATTTCGACTACACTGGATGAGTTAAGAGTGGTGGCAGAGCGTTATTTAAGTAAAAATAATGCCTCATCAGCCGTATTAACCAACACCAATGGGGCAGAGCTACTGGCAGATAAAGGGTTTGAAGTGTTTACCCTGTAAAATTTCCCCCCCCCTCCTATTTTGTATTTTAAGATTTGAATAATAAGGGGGGGGAAATTTTTATATTCAGTGTCTGACAGAGACATCAAACAGGTTTTGTTGTGCCATCAACTGTTCAATTTCAGCCTGATTCAAGTATTCATGCTCATCATTATGCTCACGAGCCACTGCACTTGGTAGAGAAAAATCCGCGTATTTAATTTGCTGTGCATTTAATTGAGCCGCAAATTTTTGCAGCGCTTGAATTACCTGACCGTTTAGGTCACGATTGGTTTGCTCTAAAATAATATCGTGCAACTGGTTTACCCAGTTCATTTGCGTCGTACGAACATGTTCAGAGTGTTGATGCAAACATCCCGTTTTCAGTGCTGTTTGATACCCTTCCGTCAATTGCTTGATGTCGTTAATAATCATCTCGGCAATACGAATGGTTTGCTCAGAGGTGGTTTCTAAACGTTGGTCAATAAACTCTAAACAGGTTTGAACTTTTTGAGTAGTATTCATTTGAGTCATGATCGTTCTCCAAGTAAGTAAAGTAAATATTGTAAGTAACTGGTTTTTGACAGGATATACCAAGGTTT
>WFQP01000023.1 GCA_015487015.1 Thiomicrorhabdus sp. | reverse complement strand
GCCACTTTTTCTTCAATAACATCCAGCGCAATCACTTCATGCTGTTTTGCTAATAATACGGCGAGTGAAAGCCCTACGTACCCTGTTCCTACAACTGTTATTTTCATGTTAATTTAAACATCCATCATTTTCAAAAGGGCTTCATGGTTTAACCACTGCTCGTTATTACCCGAATTATACTCAAAACCTTCTTTAACTGGCTTGCCTTTTTCACCCAGTTTATTAAGCGAAAAATCACTTTCTCGCGTAAATTGAATGGTTGGACAAATAACATAATGCTCTTCAAATTCCAGTGTCAAATGACTGTCATCAGAAGGACACATGATTTCATGTAATTTTTCACCCGGACGAATACCCACTATTTTTTGGGGTAGCTCGGGCGCAATGGTGCTTGCTAACTCTGTGATACGCATGGAGGGAATCTTGGGAATAAAAATTTCTCCCCCCTGCATACGTTCAAAGTTTTTAAGCACAAACAGAACACCTTGACGCAAGGTAATCATAAAGCGCGTCATATCGGAATGGGTAATCGGAAGTTCGGTTGCCCCTTCTGCGATTAAGTTTTTAAAAAAGGGAATAACGGATCCACGAGAGCAAACAACATTGCCGTAACGCACCACAGAAAAACGTGTCTCTCGTGCTCCGACCATATTGTTTGCTGCAATAAATAATTTATCAGAAGCCAGCTTGGTTGCCCCATATAAATTAATGGGATTAGCGGCCTTATCGGTTGAAAGCGCAATGACTTTAGAGACGTTATTTTTAATCGCCGCTTTAATCACATTTTCCGCACCATAAATATTGGTTTTAATGCATTCCATCGGATTATATTCGGCCGCAGGCACTTGTTTCATTGCCGCCGCATGAATCACATAATCCACGCCCTGCATGGCCTCTTCAACACGCGAAGCATCTCGCACGTCGCCAATAAAATAACGCATACAGGGCGCATTATAAATCTGTTGCATTTCAAATTGTTTTAATTCATCTCGAGAAAAAATAATTATTTTTTTAGGTTGATATTGTTTAAGGAGAATCTCAGTATATTTTTTACCAAAGGACCCTGTTCCACCCGTAATTAAAACCACTTTCTCATCAAACATATCCCATTCCCATTTGTATTTATTTTAACGCCAGTCAAGCTTTACCATGTCATTCTCTAACTGATTCTGAGGATCTATAGTGGCTGAGGGAGATTATCGGATCAAGTCCAAATAATGATGGCTTTTTTAAGCCTGATAATGACCGTTTTTTTCGAGTTCAATCATATCCCCGTTTTTCAAGGTCATTAATTAAGTGTTCAGCAAATTGCTTAAGCGTGGATTCATATTCATGCGCACGGTTTAATGCATCCGCTAACACATCCATCAACTCAATGTACTCATGCACCATCTGGTTTCTTAAAAACCGAATACTGACCCACTCTTCTGCTGAAGAGAGCATCTCTAATTTTTCAGCTTTTGCTAAATTATCCATCGCCGTTTTGGGCAACTCCCCAGTCGCTAACAACCAAGCAGGTAATAATTTATCACCTATCGTATCTTGTAAACGGCAAAAGCGTCCAGAAAAAGCCTCTAAACTTTCTGAAAAGTCGGGGTCCTCTATTAAGGATCCTATATTTTCAGCGGTCACTGTTTTTTTAAATACTTGAGAAGAAGAATACTCTAAATGTGCTATCTCTTTTCGAATGACTCTAATGAGAAAACGTAATCTCTCTTTAAGATTATCCATTGTCATAAAACCACTCCTGTTGTTAATGCAACCTCATGAATACTCTGCTTATCAAGATTAGGAGCGAACAATATAACATCTACTTTTAATCCATGGTTTGCAATCATGACTTTGGCGGCGAGTTGTGCGCTTAGAACGGCTGGGCGTTCAATGGATTTATTAGTCTCAACCAACAAATCGATATCCCCCCCTTTCGCAGAATCATCTAACCGTGAACCAAACAGGTAAACTTTTGCCTCTTCACCAAAAACAATGGCTGTCGATTCTTTAATCTGCTTAACTTGTTTTGAGCTTAATCGCATAGTACCCCCTTTTTTTGGTCATCTAACCAAGATCCAAGCAAATACACCTTAAAATTGGGGCATTATTCTACCGTCACCGATTTTGCTAAATTTCTAGGTTGGTCAACATCCGTTCCTTTAATTAAAGCCACATGGTAGCTTAATAACTGTAAAGGGATGTTAAAGGTAATCGGTGCGGTAATTCGCCCGACATTGGTGGTGGCTTTGACAACGGTAAAGTCTTTTTCTGAGCTAATACCTGACTGCTCATCTTCAAACACAACCATGTGTCCACCACGCGCATTGACCTCTTGTAAGTTAGACTTTAATTTTTCGATCATATCATCCATTGGCGCAATCGCCACCACAGGAATTTGTTCATCAATTAAGGCTAAAGGCCCATGCTTTAATTCACCGGCAGGATAAGCTTCAGCGTGAATATAGCTGATCTCTTTGAGTTTCAATGCCCCTTCCATTGCAATAGGATACATGGTGCCTCGCCCTAAAAAGAGAGCACTCTCTTTGTCAGCAAACGTTTGGGCAATTTCTTTAATAACCTCTTCATGAGCCAGTGCATTTTGAATCAAATGTGGAAGCTTTTGCAGCCCAATCACAATGTTTTTTTCTTGCTCGGCAGACATTATCTGTTGTGCTTTCCCAATTGCTGTCATAAGCAATGCTAACGCAACCAGTTGGGTAGTAAAGGCCTTGGTTGAAGCGACCCCAATTTCTGGCCCAGCATGAGTTAAAAAGGCAAGATCCGACTCTCGAGTTAAACTTGACTCGGGCACATTACAAATAGAGAGGGTTGAAATATTTTTCCCCCCCCCTTCTTTTTGAATCTGTTTCACTTGCTGTAATGCCGCTAACGTATCCGCCGTTTCACCCGACTGACTGATGGTGACAAATAACGTATTGTTTTGCATCACTGGATTACGATAACGGTATTCACTGGCTACTTCCACCTGACAGGGCAGACCAATGATATCCTCAATCCAATATTTAGCGACCATACCAGAATGATAACTGGTACCACAGGCGATGATCTGAACCGTTTGAACGGTCTGAAAAACCGCTTCCGCTTGATGTCCAAATGCAGATACTAATACTTGATCGTGCGTAATACGTCCTTCAAGGGTATCCATCACCGCTTGAGGCTGCTCAAAAATTTCTTTATGCATGTAGTGTCGGTGCTCACCTAATTCAACCGCACTGCTTGAAAGCGTAGACTCTTTAATGGGGCGCTCAACAAGCTGACCATTCACATCATAAATTTCTAATAAATTTTTCTGTATTTTGGCAATATCACCCTCTTCCAGAAAAATAAAGTTTTGAGTCACGGGCAATAAAGCTGATACATCCGAGGCAATAAAGTACTCACCAATCCCCACGCCAATCACCAACGGACTGCCTTTTCGTGCTGCAATTAAGGTATCTGGATTATCAATGGAGACCACCCCCAGCGCATACGCACCCTCAAAGGTTTTAACCGCTTGCGTCACCGCTTTTAATAAATCGCCTTGAGTATTTTTTAACTCAAAATGAACGGCATGTGCCACCACTTCGGTATCGGTTTCTGAGGTAAAGCGATAACCTTGCTCAAGCTGACTTACTTTGAGGGTTTGATAATTTTCAATTATGCCATTGTGAACCACGGCCACTTTTTCATTACAGATATGCGGGTGAGCATTATTTTCAGAAGGCACTCCGTGTGTGGCCCAGCGAGTATGCGCAATGCCAATACGACCAAAAATAGCCTCTGAAGACTCGGAAATTTTTTGCTCTAAATTTTTAATTTTACCGATGGATCGCTGGCGCTGTATTTGGCAAACGGCTCCTCGGGTCATGTTATTCAATTGGTCGTTTTGTCGTGTATCACAATTTAAAACAGCCACTCCAGAAGAGTCATACCCTCGATACTCAAGACGACGCAACCCCTCGACTAAAATAGGTACAATATTTCTTTCTGCAACACCCGCTACAATTCCGCACATAACTAACGCTTTCCAACTCAATTTAAAAAATACTTAGCCCGTAAGTTTACGAACCAAACGAATTATAACACCCTAACCATTAGACACCCTACCAAAGGTAGGGTCTAAAAAAGGTTCTAATCAAATACCAAGTCTAGACTCTCACAAATTAAATGACTGATAAAACTGTGTGCTTCTTGTATTCGAGCCGTTTCTTTGGAATCAATGGCAAAGAAAAGGCTGGCCAATTGACTAAGAGAACTTTCTCCCCCCCCTGTCATCGCCACGGTAAAACACCCCTTTTTATTAGCCACTTCAAGCGCCTTAATAACATTCACACTCTCACCAGAGGTGGATAAGCCGATAACCACATCCTGTGAACGTGCCAACCCCTCTATTTGTCTGGAAAACACGGTATCAAAACTGTAATCGTTGCTGTGTGCCGTTAAAATGGAAGTATCGGTAGTTAAAGCGATCGAGGCAATGGGTTGACGATTTTTAACATAACGCACCATCAGTTCAGCCGCCATATGTTGAGCATCGGCCGCACTGCCACCATTGCCAAGCCAAATAATTTTCCCCCCCCCCTTAATGGAGGCAACCATGGTTTGAACCAACGATTCAATTTTGTGAGACTGCACCAAGGCCGACTGAATGGCTTTTTGGTGCGCTAAGCCTGCTCTATTAAAGTCAATGCTCATGATGTACCCTGATTGGACGACCGCTCGCCAGCGATATTTTCAGCTTCACGTTGCTCAGCCGTTTGAATTTTATTGACCATGCTCGATGTTGAGTAGCCCTCCCAAAAAGAGAGTACCTCCACTTGTCCACCTGCATCCCAAACACACTGTGCGCCAGCAATCTCTTCAGGTTTATAGTCGCCCCCTTTCACTAATACATCAGGGGTTAATTTACAAATCAAACGCTCTGGTGTCTCTTCATTAAAAGGTACCACCCAATCCACACAGCTTAATGCAGATAACAACTCCATACGACCAGCTAACGGGACAATTGGGCGCGTATCCCCTTTCAGTTGTTGCACCGACTCATCCGAATTGACCGCGACAATTAAGCGTTCACCCAATTTAGCGGCCTCATTCAAATAACGCACATGCCCGCTGTGCAATAAATCAAAACAGCCATTGGTAATCACTACACGCTCACCCGAATTTTGAGCGACTTTTACCAGCTCCAGCAATTCATCTTCATTCATTGCCACATAGCCTTTATGGCGCATTGAGGCTTTAATGGACTCATCCAACTCGGCCTTAGTGACCGTTGACGTACCCACTTTTCGCACCACAATACTCGCTGCTTGACTGGCTAAATGTACCGCATTTTGCAGAGTCATCCCCGAGGCAAACCCCGTCGCTAAAGCGGCCATTACGGTATCACCCGCGCCCGTCACATCAAATACCTCCTGCGCTTGTGCTTGCAACAAATAAGGTGAATCTTGCGTAGTCACCAGTGCCATCCCGTGTTCACTTCGGGTAACCAATAAGGCCTCTAACGCCAGTTGCTTGATCAAATCGTTGGCTTTATGCACCACCTCATCAGCTGTAGAGGCTGCTCCTACGATCGCTTCAAACTCACTTTGATTGGGTTTAATTAAAGTGGCGCCATGATAACGTGAAAAGTCCTGTCCTTTAGGATCAATCAACACGGGAACTTTCACCGCATTCGCTGCAGCAATCATCTGTTCAACACACTGCAACGCACCTTTAGCATAGTCTGAAATTACCAATACATCATAATGCGCAACCTGTTCAATCACATTATGTAACAACCACTCTGCAGGCGCCCTGGGTACGGGGTGTTCAAAATCCATTCGAATCAGTTGCTGATGATGACTTAACACACGCAATTTACAAATCGTGCCACTGTCAGACAACGCCCAATCACAGCCAACCCCCGCGGCCACCATAATGTCATTCAATTGCTGACCATGCTCGTCGATTTTACCATTGGCGTTTTTACCCACCACCCCCATTAAGTGTGCAATTGCACCCAGCGCGGCAATATTGAGCGCCACATTAGCCGCCCCACCTGCTCGAACTTCTTGGTCTGCTATTTTTACCACCGGAACTGGCGCTTCGGGTGATATTCGACCTGCCCGTCCTGTCCAATATTGGTCAAGCATGACATCGCCTACCACTAAAATTTTTGACTTAGAAAAATCATGCATAAGGGTTCACACCAATTCTGTTCCCACAAGAGGTTCATTTCGACTAAAATAATCGCACTATTTTATCAGGATTCCAGCACATGATCGCTTCAAAAAGCCTCTTTTTCTCCACCATCAGCCTTGCATTGCTTTTAAGTTTGTTTTCTCCCCCCCCTGTGCAAGCCAAACAGGAGAACAATGATCTTATGCCTCTTGCCATTTTAGGCGCACTGGGCTCGCTGACTTTAGCCTGCTCACAAGGCAAAGCCCCCTGCTCTTTTGAGCCAAATATTAATACCGATGCACTCACATTCAGCTTGGACATTGGTGCAGATCGAACCACCGAGCAAACACGAATTAGCCTTGGCGCAGACTGGAAAGAACCTGTTTATGAAGCCAACACTTGGCAAGTAGTCGGACGCTTAGAAGGCAGTTTACAAACATGGCACTCCACTCTAACTAACCCACAAAATAACGAGGGGTATATTTTAGGCATTACCCCCGTTTTTCACTATCAACCTAAAAACATGGCCTTTACCCCCTTTGTTGAAATGGGTGGAGGCCCTTACCTGCTGAATAATATCGTGATTGAAAATGAATACAAATCTACCCAATTTCAATTTGGCAGTATTTTTGGTTTAGGCATGAAACATAAGCAGTTTGAGGTAAGCTATCGCTACCTACACATTTCCAATGCAGGCATTGAAATGCCCAACCCTGGAACCGATTTTCACAGCCTGCACGTTGCTTACACATTTTAAGGAGGGTCACTATGTCATCCAACCCCACAACCAATTACCAAACCACCGCCAAACAGGTGTTTAAAATTGAAGCGGAAGCCATTGCAAACCTCTCTTCTCAACTGACCGAAGACTTTAACCGCAGTGTTCAAGCCATTCTCAAAACCAAAGGCCGCGTGGTCATTTGTGGTATGGGAAAATCGGGGCTCATTGGCACCAAAATTATGGCCACCTTTGCCAGTACGGGTACCCCTTGTTTTTTTATGCACCCAGGCGAAGCCTTTCATGGTGATCTGGGCATGGTCTCACCCGAGGATATCTTTTTAGCCCTCTCTAATTCAGGTGAAACCGAAGAGGTGATTCGCCTCATGCCCTTCTTAAAAGACAACGGTAATGTGGTCATTGCCATGACCAACAACCCCAACTCTACCTTGGCACAGAATGCTAATTTTCATCTTAATATTGCCGTCCCTAAAGAGGCCTGTCCGCATCAACTAGCCCCCACCTCTTCAACCACCGCCACACTGGTTATGGGTGATGCACTGGCCGTTGCGCTAATGGAAGCTCGTAGCTTTCAACCGCATGACTTTGCACGATTTCACCCTGGGGGCAGCTTAGGACGTAAACTGTTGACCCGTGTTAAACACGAGATGAAACACAAAAACTTACCCTTTATTTCAAGCAATGCGCCAATGAAAGAGGTGATTCACACCATGAACGAGGGTCGCCTTGGGCTATGTATTGTGGATCAAGGCAAAGGCATTATCACTGACGGCGATTTACGTCGCCACATGGAAAGCGATGGTGCTCACTTTATGTCACTCACTGCCAAAGACATTATGGGGCACAACCCCAAAACTATTTCGGCTGAAGCGCGCTTAACCGAAGCTGAAGAGCTCATGAATACCCATAAAATAGCTACGTTACTGGTTACAGACAAGGAGAACGATAAGGGGGGGGAAAAAGATACCGTACAAAATACCATTGTAGGGCTGATTCAAATATACGATTTAAACGGGTAATACACCCTCGTGAACTTATTCACCTATCGTCTTCTAACTTACTTAGCGTTGCCTTTGGTGGCTTACCAAGGTTGGAAGCGCTGTAAAAAACAGAACACGATGCCTCACTGCTTTCGAGCACGGTTTGGCTTTAACCCGTACCGTTTTCAAAAAGGGGGTATTTGGATTCATGCCGTTTCTGTCGGTGAAACACGCTCGATCTTCCCCCTGCTTACTCAGCTTAAACAAAACTACCCCAAATTACCCCTTACCGTTACCAATGGCTCCACTCAAGGCGCTCTGCAAGCCCTACAGTTTTCGCCTGTTGAGATTCAACACCAAATGATTCCTTACGATTATCCATTTGCAGCCAATCATTTTCTCAATCAACTGCAACCTAAATTGGTGATTATGGTCGAAACAGAAATCTGGCCAAATCTCTATCAGGCTTGCTTTGAGCGCAATATCCCAATTATCCTCATCAATGCACGCCTCAAAGAGAAATCCTTTTTAACCTATCAAAAGTGGGGGGGGAAAATTATTCAAAAAGCACTCAATCAAACACAGTTTATTGCCACACAGTTTCCCATTGACAGCCAATACTTTCAACAACTGGGCGCACAGCCCAATAAAATAAAAACATTAGGTAACTTAAAATTTGATTTAGACCTCTCGCCAACCTTAGAACAACAAGCCACAGATTGGAAAAATCGTCACTCCTTAAATAATCGCTTTATTTGGGTGGCGGCCAGCACGCATGCTCATCTAGAAAAACATCAACCATCCGAAGAAAAACTTGTACTAGAGGCACACCAACAGCTAATCGCCTCGCAAGCCAAAAATCCAAATTTCTCCCCCCCCCTATTAATTCTTGTACCACGCCATGCCGATCGTTTTGATGAGGTGGCACAACAAATAGCCAACTCGGAACTGACTTTTGCGCGGCGCAGTCAAAAACAACCCATTACAGCCGACACACAAGTGTATCTTGCCGACAGCATGGGAGAGCTCATGCTCTGGTTTTCCAGTTGCAATGTGGCCTTTATTGGTGGCAGCCTTGTTCCTTTTGGAGGGCATAACATTTTAGAACCTGCCGCCCTTAAAAAGCCCGTTCTGTCAGGCCCGCATTACAGCAACCTTCAAGCCCTGTTTGATACCTTTGCTCAAGACGGTGCACTGACCATCACCCCAACCCCACAAGCACTGGCCGAACAGTTAATTCAACTGATGCAATCCCCAAAAACACAACAAGAGCTAGGAGAAAAAGCCTACCAGAGCTTTCAAAAACACAGCGGAACACTCCCTAAACTCATGCAAGCGATACAGCCTTTACTGGCTAATCCCTCAGCCAATCAAGAAGAGCCGTAACTAAGTCTTCGAACCTGGAGTGCTCAGCTCTAATTTATAACCAAATCCACGCACCGTTTTAATCAGTGACGAATCAAATCCTTCACCCAATTTACGCCTCAAGTTACGAATATACACTTCGACAATATTGGTCAACGGGTCTGCATTATATCCCCACACTTGATCCAATATTTGACTGCGACTAAACACCCGACCGGGAGACTGCATAAAGTATTCCAACAAAGCATACTCTTTAGGTGTCAGTTCAATTTGCTTATCTTCACGATAAACCTCTCGCGTATCTCGGTTAAGCGTTAACCCTGCAACCACCAGTTCGGTTACCTGCTCTTTATAACCCTGAGCACCTTTATTACGACGTAATAACGCTTTAATTCGAGCTACCAACTCATCAAAGGCAAATGGCTTGGTTAAATAGTCATCCGCCCCCAAATGCAACCCTTCGATTTTATCCTCCAGAGAGTCCATCGCCGTTAACATTAAAACCGGCAGTGTCATTCCTTGTTGACGCAATTGGCGACACACATCATGCCCGCTCATATCGGGAAGCATTAAATCCAAAAGTAATAGGTCATAGACGCCATTGGCTAGTTTTTGCAATCCAAGTTCGCCATTATCCGCAAACTCAATCAAATAGCCTTCCGCTTCTAAACCGCGTTTAACAAACTCAAGAATACGAACATCATCTTCTATAATTAATATCGTCATATTTCTCTACTAACATCCCTTAATTTATCCTCTTTTAAACCAGACCAAGGTAACGTCACAATCACGCAAGTCCCTTTACCCTCTTCACTGGTTATTCCAATATATCCTTGATGCTTTTCAACGATCGACTTTGCAAGTGATAACCCCAGACCCGAACCCGAATGCAGTCGTTTACGCGCAAGCTCACCACGAAAAAATCGTTCAAACACAAAGTCCAACTCAGCGGTTGGCATACCGATTCCTTGATCACACACCATAATCTGTACATCATCTCCATCCTCTTTCAATGAGCAGACAATCTCCCCCCCAGGGTTAGAGTAACAGCAGGCATTATCGATTAAAATTAATAATAGCTGCCGTAAACGTAAGGAGTCGGCTGAAACAACAATAGGAAACTCTGGTAGCTCCAAACGCAACAGAAGTTTGTGCTGCTCAAATAGCCCTCGGCTTTCGTCGAATAACTCAACAATCAAACTATTTAAAACTACAGGCTTTAAATCAAAGCGAAATTCGGTTGATTCCGAACGCGCCATAAATAGTAAATCATCCACTAATTTTGCTAACTGAACCGATAACTCTACAATACGGTGCAACGCTTCTTCGCTCTCCTCCTGTCGCTTTACCTTGCTTCGCAAGGTCACTTCCGCCTCCCCTCGAATCGCCGCTAAAGGGGTTCTTAGCTCATGGCTAATATCGGCAAAAAAACGGCGCCTCCCTTTATCGATAAAAAGCAGTTTATTATTCACTTTTTGCAGCGCTTGAGTACGCTCTTTTACCTTCTCTTCCAGCTCCGATTGAGCCAATAAGAGTTTTTCTTGTTTAGCTTCTAATTGAGCAGTCATATCATTAAAGTTTTTTGCCAAGTAACTAAACTCATCTTGACCAGGTAAAACAATACGGTGCTGCAAATTCCCTTTAGATACAGTTTGAACCCCCGCAACCAAATTATCCAAAGAGTAACGCAAGTTACGCAACAACCATACACCCAGTGCAAACGCTAACAGCAAAGCGAGTAAAGCGGTAATGGAGGCCGTAAGCTTAAGATCACTCAAAAGAATTTTGGCTTGCTCCCGAGCATACGCCACCTCGGACAACTCCGCATGAATCGCCGCATCAATTAATGGCTTAAACTCCTGATCGATGGTCTCTTCCAAAACCGTTCTCAATACCTCTTGAACAGATGAGTTTTCCCCCCTAACCTGCAATAGTTCAATACGCTCAAACGCCCAAATACCTTCGGTTAATACTTTTTCTAACTTAGAGACCTCTTTAAGCTCTTCTATTTCATGTGGCTTATTTTTTTCCTCTGCGAGCTCAATTTCAGCTTCAATGGCGGTTCGTAAACTTCTCAATGATTGCCGTAAATCTTGATACGACTGTTTTGCTTGTTCAAGATTGGCCTCTTCTTGCAACACAACAATATCAATACGCTCTTTAAAGTGGCGGTAAGCATCGTGCGAGACCTGAATAAAGCCTTGCGCTGCATCTTGAGCACGTTGGCTGCGTTCAAAATAGTATTCAGATCGAAGGGTTCCCCAATATAAAACCATAGACAGCATTAAAATAAGGGAGAGTAGTGCAATAATGGCACTGGTTAATTTAAATTTATACATCGCTGTATGATAACAACCACACTTAAAAATATCACCGTTTAAAAGCACTGTGCTTTTGCGTCATACTATATTTCCCCCCCTCCTTTTTTTCCTTTTATCCATATCATGTTTCTCTAAACTTAAAGGGACAAATTGATTATAATAGCTTTGGTCTTATTTTTGCTTATTCTTAGGCAGGGCTACCCAAGCTTAAAAGTACTCTCAGAGAGATTCAGGAATTTCTTACTATGTTAAACAAAGGAAATGGTCGACGGTTTCACCGTGTAGACATGCCTATTCGCTACTTTATCACACCAAGCTCCCCTATCAGGGATCGTGAAATCTATGCCACAGGCGCTAATTATTTTCCTGAAAGTACGCTAAAGCTGATTGAAACTAAAAAAAACCTAATCCTACACTCTATTCAAAAAATTCAAACCAACGATTTAGCACTGAAAACAATTTTTACTGAAATTTTGGAAGGCATTGAGTTCTTTGGAAACTGCTTAAAAGATATTACCAACGGAAAAAGCCCAAAGTCAGATTTAAATTATTGGATTCAGTTAAAGGAGAGTCAAAAGGGCTTTAAACACATTACTCCTTTAGAAAAAACATCTCCCAAAACCTTTCACTATATAAAAATGATTGAACAAAAATATTTAACCTACCTTGAATATTTAGTAGAAAGCATTGAGAACTCAAGCCCTTCACACTTTTTTATTCGTGGACGCCTCCCCTCTGGTTTTAAAATTGATGAGCTGTTGTTAACCTTCCAAAACCCAAAATTAAAAAAAATACCATTAATTCAAAGTTTTTTACATTTAACGGAGTTCATGGAAACTTACCTCAAAGTTTTTCAACGCATCAATAACGATAACTATCTCAAGCAATTTCCAAAAGAGTGGCCAATTAAAGAGTCTAACGTCAGCGCGGGCGGGCTGGCTGTTTTTATGAGCAAAGGGTTTAGGCTCTACTCCAAAGTTGATGCGTTTCTTTATTTTGAACCCGAAAATAAATTGCTCTCTTTTGATGGCACGGTAGTGGGATTTCGTACCGTCAAAAACTTTCAAGAACGCATTGCCATTAATTTTGAGTTCCCAAGTGGGCATGACCAGATGTTTTTACAACAAGAAATTCAAAAACATGAAGTGGAAGAGTGCATGGACCTTCCCTTATAAATAATAAAAGAGACCCCTTTTCATAAATGAATAGTGAAAGAGGTTAAAAGGACACAGAATGCTTGGAAGTAGCCATAACATTGACCCTAGCTTTGTCAATAACTTACCCTTAGCACTTAGGGATCCCGCTATTGCCTTAATTCGTTGCGCCAGTTTAAAAGAGATGCTTCAAATGCGCAAAGACCCTACCTGCCATTTTGTTTATAATGATTTTCAACTCACATACTCACAATGGCAAACTACGCTCAATGCCGCAATTCTAACCAAAATAAGCTACTTTGAACTCGAACTAGGGTTTCCCAGCGTTTACATTAATAAACTTATTGAAATCGCTTCATTTGCGTATGGGTTACCCAACAAGCCCGCACCCGTGTTATATCAAGCGATGATTCATGAGCATCACCAAATGGCCGCTTGGATCAAAAAAGGACTCCTCATACAACAACAAAATTTAAGACGAGAGCAAGCACGAGGAAACTCATCTTCCTAAGCATTCAAAAGAGGCGTATAAGGTTCGGGCACTTGTTGCATACTCTCTTTAAGCTCATTATGCTGAATAAAACGTGTAATTTTTTGTTCTTGCTCCCCTGTAAGTAAATCAAACTCAATGCTCACCCTTGAATCCAGCAGTTCACTCTCTACAGGCTCTTGTGACAGCACTTTTCCACGGCAAACAATTGTCTCTCCATCAATCTCCATGTAAATATCCATATTAGAGAAAACAGTAAACTCATCATTGGTTAAAAAGCTAAACCCTTTTGGGCTTAAATTAACTTGATAGTGTTTCCAGTCTTCTGAGCTAGATGTTTTGCGGTAAGCCGCTTTAAGTTGCTCAAGTACCGTTGCTTGTAAGTTAATTTTTTCGACCATGAGCTGCAATATTTTTGCAGGCAAAACACCCGATTGAGCCAAACTCTCTAAATTGGTAATGTACTGTTTATCATCAAAACGGGTTTGCGATAGCCCTTGATAACTAAATTGCCCATCTGCAAGCCCTGTTTGCATCACGGCATTTAGCTCAACAATATAATCCTCAGCGGCATCATACAGTCCAACAATAAGCGGGCCAATTTCAGATGTTTTTTTATGGGTAGGCCGCACCGATTCTGAGTCTTTTTTTCGACGCAAAGTATAATCATACTGCTCTGAAGGGTCATCTGATTCTATAATAAAATCCAACATCCACCACATAAAATCCAATCTTCGATTCAGGGCTGAAAAAATATGGAAGGCCGCCGCACTGAGTTGATTGAGCTGCTGCAATTGAGACTGTAACGAATCATTAATAACCTGCAAACGTTGTTCATCTTCACGGCTAATTAACTGGCTACGCTCCAGACCCAACGGCTTTCCATACTGGTCAACCAGCTCCATATGCATAGGTAAAACAACGTCATACCGAAAATAACGCCTAGAACTGAGCATAAAATTTCCTTTTTAATTTCATCCTCGCCTCACCGGTTCTAAGTTTTGGCAAGGACAACCGTCAAAAGTAAAGGCTTGGCCAAACCCTTTGACATAGCCCCCTTTAATCACTTTTAATTGAATCAAATGAAAATCAGGCAAACTTGCCAATAAGGGAATGACCTCCCCAAAAGTTTGTTCAAAGCATGATAACCGTGCAGAAAAAGCTTCTGATCCTCTAAAAACTTCAGAAGGCTGAAGCTGTAAAGTTAATCGTTCACGTGCAAAAGCCTGTTCAGTTTCCGCTTCATCTGCAACAAGCAGCCCACTAATCAACGGAGGTGAATTCAGCCCTTCTGAGCCAACAGGTGACTCGCTAAGCAGGTATAAAATATTTTGAGTATGTTGGGCAAGCTCACTGATAAAGATATAAAGACTTCCCTCATCATCCGTAATAAATGGGGTAACACTGGTTTCTACCCCCCCCTCCAAATTGGTCGTACTGAGTATGACACTACGGCGAGCTTGCCAAAAGGCTTGGCACTGTTGTTGATGGGTCATCACACGCACTCTCTTATCACAATAATATAGACATCAACCAGTTTACAATATCCTCAATCTCTTGTGCACAAACCTGATGTTCCATAGGGTAATCATGCCACTGAACGGTATAACCCACTTGCTCAAGCGCCACACAAGAGGCTTGTGCCACGGCAAAAGGAATCACTGTATCAAATTTACCATGCGCCATAAAAATAGGAATATCTGTGCTCTGCTTAAATGGATGAACCATTGGACAATAGGTGGATAAGGCCATAATACCCGCCAAACGCATCTTAAAATGTAGCCCCGCATGCAGCGCAATTAAACCACCCTGAGAAAATCCAGCTAAAACAATTCTATTGGCTGGCACCCCTTGATCAAGTTGCGCTTGAATTAAACCGTATACCTGATCGCAAGAGGCCTGAATACCCAGTTCATCGACATCATTTACAAAATCAACGCTCCGAATATCATACCAAGAGCGCATTTTCATTCCGCCATTAATGGTCACTGGTTGAACTGGCGCATGTGGAAAAATAAAACGAATACCATGACCTTCTGGCAAATTTAACTGCGGAACCAACCCAGCAAAATCACCGCCATCCGCACCCAAGCCATGCAGCCAAATAACAGCGGCCTTTACCGCTCCTTGTGGTTCAATAATAATGGGATCCTCTAATCGTCCTTCTTCTTGCATAACAACCTTCTTGTTTCTGATAAAATGCTCTTCATTTTAAATGAAGTCCTGTTCTTATGAAAACTTACCGTTATATTAATTTAGTGACTTTTTTGAGCTTAACGGTTCTGCTCAGTACGGGCTGTGGCAAAAAAAATAACTTAAGCCTGCCCGAAGTGGATAATCAAGCCACCGAACACCAAAATATCAAAAAAACAAAAAGCGATAAGGATCCAATATGATTCATGAAACCACCCACCCTTTTCAAATGCATAATCAAGCACTTTATGCCGAGCAAGTTTCCTTAGAAGCCCTAGCAAAAGAGCATGGAACCCCCCTGTTTGTGTACTCTAAAAGTGAGTTTGAAAATCGCTGGCACGCCTTTGATCAAGCCTTTGAATCTCACCCTCACTTAGTGTGCTACGCGGTGAAAACCAACTCCAATTTAGCCGTTTTAAACACTCTGGCTAAACTGGGGGCAGGGTTTGATATTGTGTCACAAGGTGAGCTCGAACGTGTACTGCGCGCAGGGGGAGATCCTAAAAAGGTGGTGTTTTCAGGGGTGTGTAAACAAACGGCTGAAATTCACCGTGCGCTTGAAGTGGGTATTCGTTGCTTCAATGTTGAATCACATGCAGAGCTGGATCGCATTCAAAATGTGGCACAAGCCTTAGATTTAATCGCTGACATTTCCATTCGAGTGAACCCTGATGTCGACGCACAAACTCACCCTTACATCTCTACTGGGCTCAAAGACAATAAATTTGGGGTAGACATCAATACCGCCCCCGAACTGTATGCAGATGCCTGTGCGTTATCGCACATAAATCCCATTGGCATTGATTGCCATATCGGCTCACAACTTACCGAAATCAGCCCCTTTATTGATGCACTCAAGCGAGTATTAACCTTAAAGAGTACATTGTCCGAAATGGGTATCGACATTCACCACCTTGATCTTGGAGGCGGATTGGGTATTCAATACACAGATGAAACACCCCCTGCCATTGCAGACTACATTCAAGCCTTAATTGAAACACTCAATGACTCAAACATTGAAATCATTATTGAGCCAGGACGAGCCATTGCAGGTAACGCAGGGGTGCTGCTAACCGAAGTGGAGTATTTAAAACCCACCGAACATAAAAACTTTGCCATTATTGATGCGGGCATGAACGACCTGATTCGTCCAGCCCTCTACCAAGCCTATCAAGAAATTGTACCTGTTACCCCAAGAACTGACGGTTTGGACACCACATGGGATATCGTTGGCCCAGTATGTGAAACAGGCGATTTTTTAGGTAAGGCACGTCGCTTAAATTTAAAAGCAGGTGATCTATTAGCCGTTAAGTCCTCAGGTGCTTACGGTTTTACCATGAGCTCCAACTACAATACGCGCCCTAGAGCGGCCGAGGTCATGGTGCAAGGTGAGCAATCATGGCTGATTCGCCCCCGTGAGACCTATGACGACTTAATGGGAACAGAAAATCTGATTCCTGAATAAATCCCCCCCCTTGTGATAAAGAGCCTATAAATAAGTCTTTTAAAATTCTGGGGGTTCTTGTTAGAAATTAAGGGACTTGTTTAGAGGCTCCATAAATGCAAAGCCGTTAATTGCTTTGCACCGGGCAATGTATTTTTCTCCCCCCTTACTCGAATAATATTTGAATTCAAAACCGAACCTTGCTTTTCAGCTGACTTTTGGTTTTCAATAAGCGCACTCCAAATACCTTCTGAATCCTTCCAAACTACTAAAGACACATTTGATCTCTCGCAATCAAGCCACCAAGCGTGTTGCTGCAGTTGACTTAAGTCTAACCATTCCTGTTTCAAACAGAGCTTTTTAGGCGTCTCTGATAAATTAGCCAACCAGCTATCATCTACTTTCTGATGATCACTGAATGCCAACCCTAAACCCGTTTGTTCTGCGGACACCGCCTCTTTTAACCAAACTTGATATAACTTAGAGACCTCAACCAAATAACGACACTCTCCAATTTTGGCGATCTCTTTTTTGGGCAATGCTAACCACTCCGCCAGTGCATAAGCATCCTCTAGTAGAGCCACCATACTTTGGCACTGCATCGGACGACAAGGCAGTTGTGCCAACGCATGATGTAACCGACTGCCAATCAAAGCAGGAAATACACTCGCAAGGGACAGAGCCATTGAGTTGATTCTGGGTAATGATTGCAAAGCAATTAGGCGCTGTTCATCCATTAAACACACTTCCACCTGTTCTGAAATATGTTTATTCACATGACGTAGTCGTAAATTTCGTAGAAACTTCACCGCCTCGGCTCGACCAGGCCAACCAACTTGCGCAACAAGCTGTTGACGCTTACCCGACATCAATGCCACAATTTCAGACTCCGATAAGCTCGAACACATTAATCGCCACACAAGCATAGGCGCATGATCTAATAACTCCAAAACTTGTGGATACTTACCCGAGTAATGCAACATCTTAAGTTGGTGAGACTCAAAAAGAGCACAACTCTCCTGTACCCATTTTGGTATCTGTTTACGCCAATACGATAACTGAGAAAAATTAGACCACGCCAAAATAGTGAGCTGGCTTGGGTATTCAGGTATCTCACTGGAACTCATCATTAAGTCATCCCAACTGGGTGCACTAACCACCCCCAGTTCAGGAAACACTTGACGGCAGTCTATCCATAAAACCTGCTCTTCTTCATCCCAAAAACAGTGTTGTGCAAGCCGCTGTTGCTTTAGGTCTTGATGAGAGATAACAGTATTTAATAACTTGAATTCGCATAATAAGTGCAATTAACTTGTAAGAAAAGAGGCCAACTGAAATAGAATGCTAATTTTCTTACCACAGGAAATTGCAATGAACTATAAACAGTTGACCATAGACGAACGATACCAAAT
>WFQP01000022.1 GCA_015487015.1 Thiomicrorhabdus sp. | reverse complement strand
CGATGGTCGGAGCGGTTTCAATACTCAGCTTAAGCTCTGTTAATATGGCGCATGCTGGTGCAGATGATGTGTTGTCTTATCAGTTGTACTATGCCAATAAAAGTTCAAGCCAAACAGGAACCGATCCGTATGATTTGTTTGGTTTGTATACCTATTATGGTTTTGAAAAAAATTCACTTGAATTTGCGGTCGATGGGCAGAGCAGTAAAAACTATACCGGTGGCAGTCCGGTTGATATCACGCTGGCCTATGCTAATTACGACATTCCAAATGTAAGACTTAAAGTGGGCATGCGTGTTGCAGATATGGATAACGTCTTTAATCAGACTAATATCGTCTCTTTGGGTGCGCAGTATACCGAGTACAGTTCGTATGGCTATATAAAGTGGTTGGCAGGAATGGATGCCTACTTATTGGATGCAAAAGATAATGTTAATGGCATCGACAGCTCTCAACTCTCTCCGTATATTGGGGGTTATATTGTCTCGGATCAAATCCCCAAGGGAGATAGTTTATTTCTTAAATTGCAATTGAACATGCAATCATCGGATGGCAGTGCTTTGTTGAACATTGATTCAAATTATGAGAGCGCTCAATTAAGTACCACTTATGCCACAACGTATTGGAGTACTGGGTTAGATTTAATTGCTGGAAAGAGTCATAATTTAATTGAAAATTCGGCGTTTGTTTATAACAGTGATTTTTATAACTATGAAGCTGGGGCAAAAGTATGGGGATCGTTGGCATTGAGCAAAACCTCTTTTGTAAAACCTTGGTTTAAAGTACAAAATGTTGAAAAAACACCACGTAATACCACGGTTGATCAGCTCTATACCGCAGGTATTTTAATTGGCGCGTCTTTCTAGGTGATGCGTTCTATTTATCTTACACTTAGCTTGCTCTTATTGAGCGCCGTTTCAACAGGAAGTTGGGCTGGATTTAGCAAGCAAGAGGTGCAGGCACAGTTTGCATCAGCCCATCAAAGTTTGGGGCTAGGGCGCTACGAAGAGGCGATAAAAGCTTTAACCGTCGTCTACTTAAATGATCCAAAGCAGTACATTACCAACCTTAAATTAGCGTATGCCTATTACTTAAACTATCAATATGCAAATGCACGGCACCATTATCAAATTGCACATGAAAGTCACCCTAGTGCATATGCCCCTTTTTTAGGATTAATGAATGTTGCTCTGGCTCAAAAAAATTATCAGCAAGTTGAAAAACATGGCTTTAATTTATTGAAGCTTGATTTGAATAATTACTACGGTAATTTAAAATTAATTTATGCTTTAATGGCTCAAAATAAAGATGAATTTGCTCAGTCTTTATTGTCTAAAATGTTGACTTATTATCCTGAGGAGGTGGCTTTCTTAGACATGCAGGCACAGCTTTATGTTAAAAATAAGGATATAGATGCAGCTAAAGAGGTGTATGAATACATTTTAATTTTAGACCCCAACCATGTGGCGGCCAAATATTTTTTAACAAAAGGGTAAACATTTTAAGTGTTTAATATATCGGAACAGCGAAAGCATTTATGGCAACGCCTTTGCGAGGATTTATCTCAAAAAGAGCGTTCAAAAGAGTCCTTATTGCAACAACTGGAAGCGATTAAACCGCTTGAACGTTTTTGGGCTTTTCCAGGCGAAAGCGTCTTTAAAGCACTCTATTATGCGATTTTAAATGAGCAGTTTGAACAGGCAAAAACCCTATCAAAAAATGTTGTAAAACAGCTCAATTCGCCTTTTCTTAAATCCTTTAAACCGTTTGTCACTCATCTTGAAACCTTACGAAAAATCAACTTTCAACCAAGTAAAAGTGGCAAGCCATGTGTGGAATTATTAATTTTACATCCTGATCCCAGCCAATACTTCACTCTTTATTTGCAATCTTTATTAGGGCAACAACGTGAAAAAGACACGGTTTATTATGAATTAGTGATGGTTTCCAGTTTGGCGGATGCGGTTTGTTGTTTGATGAATAATACCAATATACAAGCCGTTATTGGATTGTCGTACTGTGCCCAAGAAAGTGATTGTGTTCTTACAAATAAACTGGCAAGTTTATTTCAGTTTACTGAAGAGGATTCGGCTAAACAGCTCTCAATGATTCGTAAGCAATTGCGTCCCGATATTCCCTGTTTTTACCTCTCTACCGTGCCTTTTGCTGAACTCGATGCCTCTTATTTTTTAGATTTTGATAAAGTGCTTTATCACGAAACCGCTTTTAGAGAGCTGCATTACAATATTTTAACCTCAATTCAAGAGCGTTTTAATACCCCTTTCTTTAATGCCTTAAAGGCCTACAGCCAAAGTGATAAAGAGGCCTTTCATGCTCTGCCAATTTCGCATGGAAATTCGGTTAAAAACTCACCTTGGACCAATGATTACTACCAGTTTTACGGCGCAAATCTGTTTGATGCCGAAACCTCCTCGACACAAGGGGGGTTGGATTCGCTTTTGTCTCCCAAAGGTGCGATTAAAAATGCACAAATTAAAGCACAAAATGCATTTGGTTCTCAACAGACTTTTTTTGTCACCAATGGTACTTCCACGGCCAATAAAATTGTAATGCAAGCCAATTTAGTGCCAAGGGATATTGCCATGATATCCAGTGACTGTCATAAATCCGCGCCTTATGGTGCTATTTTAAGCGGGGTGCATGTTCTGTTTTTGCAGACAGAAGCCATTTATGAGTTTGATCTTTACGGCACTGTTCCATTAAGCCAAATTGAACAAAAAATGAGAACGCTTGAAGCACAAGGAGTGTTATCCCAACTAAAGTACATTATGTTGACCAACAGTACGTTTGATGGCGCGTTATACGATGTTGAAACCTATATGATGCGATTGCTGGCGATTAAGCCCGATTTGATTTTTCACTGGGATGAAGCTTGGTTTGCACATGGTCATTTTCACCCTCTATATCGTAAGCGTCATGCGATGGGGGTGGCGCAAAAATTAGCCATTCATTTACGTAGCGAATCTTATCGAACACATTATGCACATTGCCAAGATAAAACAGGACTGCCCGACCCTGATCAGGTTAAGATTCGAGTGTATGCCACCCAGTCTACACACAAAACGTTAAGCTGTTTTCGTCAAGGTTCTATGATTCATGTTTGGGATGAATGCTTTCAAGAGCATCAGTTTACCGAAGCGTATTACACACACACAACCACCTCTCCTAATTATCAAATTTTAGCTTCAATGGATATTGCCAGACGACAAATGGTGTTAGAAGGGTATGAATTGATTCAGAATGCATTAATTTTATCCAATAACTTAAAAACCACTTTGCAAGAACACCCTGTCCTTAAACAGATGTATTACTGCCTTAAGGATCAAGACATCGTTATTGAAGATAAGATAAAAACCACTCACGCGGTGTGCCATGATGAGGCCTTGAAGTTATTAACGTGTTTTCAACAAGAAGGCGTGCGTTTTGACCCCACACGTATCACGTTAGACATTCGAAAAACAGGGCTGGATGGCGAACAGTTTCGCAAACTGTTAATTGATTGTTATGACATTCAGATTAATAAAACTTCCAAATACACCGTGCTGTTTATTATTAATATTGGGGTTAGGAAAGAGAGCATTCAACGTTTGATTCACGCGCTATTGGAAATTGCAGAGCAACCCAAGATGCTACAAACGAAGCCCGCTAAAAGCATCTTGCCGGTTGGCAGAGAGTACGCACCTCAATACCGTTTTTCGGACAGCTTAACGGATATTGTGGATTTACGAACCGCTTATTATGATGGTTTAAATACTCAAAAAGTGGACTTTTTGCCTTTAACAGAACAAACATTATTAGAAGCAAAATCAGGAAAAACATGGGTGAGTGCTGGTTTTATTACGCCTTACCCCCCGGGTTTTCCGCTGTTTATTCCAGGGCAAATTATTCAGCATCAAGG
>WFQP01000021.1 GCA_015487015.1 Thiomicrorhabdus sp. | reverse complement strand
TTAATGACGACAATGGTCACCCCTAACGGCAACCACACCAATAAACCCGCAATAAAATACCGCTTAAAATAGGACACTCAAAGACACCTGTCTAAAATAAAGAGAGAGAAAACAGGCTATTATAAAGGAATTGAATGTTTTTTTGAAAAACTACCAAAAAGAAAAGCTTACACTGCCAAATTTATTACATTTTTTTACAGCATTAAGAGCTACCTAAATTTTTCTCCCCGCCCCCCCTTAATCAGATAAAAGCTCCGCCATTTTCTTAAATTTATACCGTTCCCAAAAAAAGGCGGCTCCCCCTAAAGTTAACATAACAATCAATAATACCCACAAATACTCTTCAATGTAGGCGGCGGCTATCGCTAAAATAAAAATTAATATTCCTACGAAACTAAAAAAAGCATTCAAACGATATCCGTCTAAAAAAGTGGCTAATCCTAAAACAATTAACAAGACCAGCCCAGTACCTTCATAATTTAACCGCCCTGCTTTCAACAATAAGAAAACACCTATAACGGCCACCCCCGTTGCCAACCAGTGGATGATCTGTACACGCAATGTTTGCAAAACTGGTTGCCCTAAATGCCGAGCTTTTGACCAGCCCATGATTAACCCTGAAACCGCTAAAATAACGGTCATAGCTCCCCAATAATTTAAGCTTTGTAAGGGGGCATAATCTGTTACCCCTACCCCAAACATGGATAAAATAAAGACAACAGCCAACGAAATTCTTTCTATTGAGTAGTCTGGCTTAAACCACTCATTTGTGTCTAAAGTTTCTTCAATATCATTTTGATCACTCTTCATCAATCCATCTCCTAACACGAGCTAATTAAATATGGGGGTTGTAACTATAAAAACCGCTCAAACGTTAACATTGCTTTAATCAATGGGTTTTTAAGTTTTTCTTGCATAATCTCCCCCATCATCTGTTTTGCTAAATTTGCAAAAGACTCTGAAAGAGTTGGGTGTGGATGGATGGTGGCGACTAAATCACTTAATGTAAGATTTTTTGAAACAATTAACGCCGCTTCTCCAGCAATGGTATTCGCTTCATTTGTCATAATTAAGATGCCTATGATTTGGTTATTTTTCTTATTTACGACATACTTTAAAAAACCAACATCCTCACCCTCTATCTGACTCTTGGCATCGACACTGTAATCGTATACGCCTGTAATAACATCCATACCTCTTTTAAGTGCTTCTTTTTCAGAAAGGCCTGCCATTGCAATATTGGGCTCACTGAAAAGTACCCATGAATTCATGTCAAAATTAACTTTAAAAAGGTTGTGCTCTAAAAAAAGATTTTGAGCAATGGTGTGCGCACCATACTGAGCGGTATGAGCAAACCTTGGAAAATGAGCCACCACATCCCCATTCGCATAAATATGAGGACAACTGCTTTGAAGTGAGCTATCAGTCCGTATGCCCTGTTTATTAAAATCAACCCCCGCCTTATCTAGGTTTAACGATTCGGTATTTGCAATACGTCCCGTTGCGACCATCACTTTTTGTGAACAAATTGATTTTTCACGCCCATCTTGAGTATAAATAACGTCAAACTCATCGTTATAATGAATGGTCGTCACTTCTGAATTAAGAATAAGGTTTACATTTTTATTCTGTTTTAAGGCATTTAGTATGTAATGTGAAGCTTCGTCTTCAACCTGTTTAAGCACACTCTTTTGTCGACCAATTAAATTTATTTTTACCCCTAATGTAGACAGTATTTGAGTGAACTCTATCGCGATGGGACCATCCCCAATAATCGTCATATCTTTAGGAAGTTCCATCCGCTCAAAGAAATCTTCATTGGTCCAAATTTTTGCGACACCACTCCCCTTAAAAGGTGGAATAAAGGCCTTAGAACCCGTTGCAATTACGCATTGTTTAAAAGAAACGCTCTGTGGCTTCGCCCCCTCTGAGATGACTGATAACGTTTTTTCATCCGTAAATTGAGCGTAACCTTTATAAAGATCAATATTTTTAGGCAATCTCTTTTTAGCTTCTCCCGACCTTTTTAATAAAATAGCCTCTTTTCTTTGCACAATTTTGTCCCACACCAATTGGTAGTGTGAATCGTCCAAAGACACACCAAACTCTTTTAACGAGCTCAAACGCTGAATATATTTAGCACTTATTTGCATGATTTTAGAGGGGATACAGCCATCAAATAAACACTCCCCCCCAAGCATTCCAAGCCTATCAATGAGTAAAATCCTTTTTTCTTGATTTAATTTAGCATATTCCATGGCAACAGGCGTACCTGCGGGACCACCACCAATGACCACTAAATCATAGTTTGCCCTGAGTTCTACATTACACATTTTAGCCACCTTTTAGAGTTCACCTGAAATTCTATTTTTTAATCGATTCATACCACGAATAAACTGTTTTTTAATGGTTCGATCATTAAAAAGTTTTAACAATACTTCCAAAGCAAAGGCAAAGACAAATGCTCCTACAATAAACATTGGAAAGTGTGGAATCGAATCCGATGTGTAGTAAATAGCAAACCCTGCAGCACTGAATGTTCCAATAATAGCCAAGATCACCAATCCGTAACTGGCTTTTGTCTCTTTAATTACCAGTAAATGCCCTGTATGGGTAAATCCCTGAATAAGTAGCACGGTAATTGAAGCAATGGCTGCAATTTCTCCTAAATTAAAAAAGAGAATCATCGGCACAATTAAGGCCGCTGAAATCAGCAATCCTTCGGTATTATGAAAGATTCCTCTTTGATATATTTTGGGAAGGTCTCCGTCTTTCGCTAAGGTATACCCTATTTGAGTAACCGCATAAAGCGTTGCATTAATGGCGGATGCTGTAGCCAATAACGCGGTTGCAGCAATGATTTTAAATCCTAGCTCGCCAAAAACGGGTTCGGATGCTTTAGCCAAGGCAAAGTCTTTGCTTTCAATGATTTCGGCTAAAGATAAGTTTCCAAATACAGCCACCGTTACTGCAATGTATAAAATTCCTACCAAAACAATGGATAAAATCATGGACTTCAACATAATTTCAGAAGGGTTTTGCATGTCCTCAACACTGTTGGTAATCACACTAAAGCCCTGAAAAGCAAAAAATGTCAGTCCCAGTGCGTAAAAAAGATAGATAAAATTCGGCGCTTCCGCAGGGTTAAAATTAGATGGCTTTATAAAAAATAGCGCCGAAACGGTAAAGGCCAACAACGCAACCAGTTTAATCACAACAATAGTCGTTTCGGCTTTTGCCACACTGGAAGCTCCCACCAAGTTTACCGCCACAAAAAAAGCCAACACCCCTAACGCAAATACATTGGTATAAGTTGTGGTGACTCCCTCGACCATATAAGTTGCGGCATAAGTACCAAACGATTTTACAACAGCGGCAATGGCCACAAGCTGTGCAATATAAAACAGCACACCCAACGCGCCTGAAAAGAAACCTTCTCCATATGATTGAACCAAATATTCAATAATGCCACCACGACTGGGGTAACGAATCGCTAACTTACTGAGTGAATAACCACAAAGCAGTGCAATAACACCTGCAATTAAAAAAGAGATCATCACCAAGTTGCCTGCGATCGCCCCCGCTTGCCCAATGACAATAAAAATACCCGCGCCCACCATTGAGCCTATGCCTAAAAAAACAGCACTCCACAAGCCAAATGCTTTTTTATTTAAATTCTCAGAACTCATAACAGCACACGCCTCTTTTTTATCTTTACATTCATCAATAATTTCACTCAAAATTTATCGGTTTTGATAACGGTTCAGGTCAAACAGACCTGATGTAACAGGGTTTCGCTTAGCAAATTCATCTTGGAACCAATCCGCCAATTCCCAAAACTTAGGGTTGGTTCGTCTCACACCATAGGCTTCCACAAAACGCTGATAATCTTCATCGGTACGAATGGTGGCACAATGTGCAGCAAACTTTCCAACATCATCCAGTGCCACTGAAAAAAAGAAATTAGGATACGCACCCTCCAACCACGGCACGACACTCATCGAGTCATTTTCAATATCGGCACGATCACGCTCATGTTCATCAGCTAAAAAAGAGGTCACATTCTTGTAGGCTTTGTTACGAATTAGAGTGTATGCAAGATCACTCTCTGGTTGTTCTGTCTTAATTCGAACAAATGCGATATCTGGAAAAGGAGATAATTGCATCCCTTTTAACCGAGAAATTTGAGCCATCGCCTGCTCTAATTTTGTTTGCTCCTTTTGCTTGAGCTTATCGGTTGTCAAAATAGAGTCACAAGAGGGTAAATCACACTTATTTAAAGAGGATGCCGAGTGCGCAACAGGAGACAAGTGTGTTTGAATGCGTTGATACAATTCTGCCATCGGATCATCCGTTTGATAACCAATCACCGACTCGGTATTGAGCCATGCTTGAGGCGCTGAAAAAAGCTCTTCAATTGTACGACGCTGTCCAAGATACCAAGAGTCTCGAATGGCTTTGCGTTTATCTACAGGTAAAAAAGCCAAGAAGTAATCCTCCCCCTCCATGCGTAAAAAATCCATGTAAATTCGCGTGCTTAGTTGATGGCTCACATTGCCATAGACATTAAACCCTGCCACCAATAAATAATGAATACGTTCAAACAGTGGGTAATCAATAATCCAAGCTGTTTCAGGCGGTTCACCCACCAAACCATACGCCACAGAAGCACTGTCAAAATGTCTAAACACCGTTAATGCTGCATTTGGATTATGCCCATCGCCATCCCAAATAGCCCCAACGGCATGATCCAATCGGTGTACCCCTATTGTTTTAAACCAAGCCTGTTTTTGCTCCATATACTGTTTTAAACCTTTCCAGTACTCCGTCCAAATTCGTATCAATTCAAAGTGACTCTGGTCATCAGATGGTACTTGCAATACATCCGCCATTTGCCCTAAAAATTGTGGGCTATTGGTAATTAACGGTTTATCTGGATCAAAAAAGACCAGCCAAAAACGGTCTTCAATCACATCTAAAGCCACCTGCCCTCGACAAACGGGGCCTTTTACAAACCCCTGAATAAAGAAGTGCGCATCATCCAATAAAAAACGATAACGTGCTTTAACAGGAATGACCTCAAAGGTTTTAAAAGGATTGGCTGAACGAGTCGGCTCATAAGTGGGTCGTTGCGTCACTTCATAATTATTTTCAAAAAACAGTGCTTGGTAACGCTGCATACGTTGAGGTGACAACGTATAAACAAGATGGCTTTTCACTACAATGCTAGGGTGATACTTAATAAACCGATAATAAAACGGTGTATTGGGATTACGGGTGGGGGCATCATACGGCCTTACCGTTGCAATCTCGTTCACTGGCTTGCCAGAAGGCGTGGTAGAACGTACCAAACGATAAAACTCTCGTTGATCTGTCTCAAAAAACTGAATGTGCGCATGAAATAAATGCTCGTATAAATAACGGCTCACCAAGCGGTGCTTATTGGAGGACTGGTTTAAAAAAACCTCCCACTTCTCAATTTGATTCTGAGCTTGTGAGGATGGCTTAGGAGGCGACGGAGTAACCGCCCCTTGAACCAGCCAAGAAACCAATGTTTGATACGACGCATCTGATAGGTTAGGCATGGCATACGGCATGCCCCATGTAGGATGCTCTTGGGAATAGCTCTCAACCGTTTCAATGGTTGTGCAGCTTTGTTCTCGATTTAACTCTAATGTAAACGTCTCAGGCAACAGCCCCTCACTAGGCTGAGGGTACTCTTTTTTTAGATTTAAAAGATGGTATAAAACTGAGTTTTGAAGGTTGTTTTGAGGTGAACCCCCTCCCTCATTCAACACCGAGGTAAAGCCCCTATCACGCCAAGCCTCAGTCGTTTTTTCATCAATCAATAAACGGGTTGGTGCCATATTAGTTAAGCGTTTGCCATCATACACACGCTCTTCACTGGCGCCTCTCATCAATCCTTCTGGCGAAGAGAGTTTGAGCTGGCAAGGGGCATCATAACAACCATGACAAACTACACACCGCCGCTCTAAAATCGGTTTAACTTGCTCCTCAAAGACCACTGGTGGCGTTTTTTCTGCCAATAAAACAGCTTGCTTAATGTCATTGGCCATATGGTTAGAATAAGAGGGTGCTTTAAAAGTAAAAAACAGTGCAAATAACAGCACAACCACCATTAAAATCCAATGATGAAATCGCCATGTTTTAAACCATCTTCGCATCACAAATAGCTACCCCTTTCATTCAAATAGAGACCGTTGCTCTAAATTATCCTCCCTATCACCTCAAGGAAAACAATTGTCTTTAAGAAAACATTAAACAACTCACCTCAGCTTAACAGAATCACGTATTTATGTCGCTCTTCATACCGCAAGCAAGCATTTCCCCCCCCCTTAGTGTAGAGGGTAAATGAAATACTGGAATTCGAAAGCCTGTAGTGGCACGAGGGGTAAAGGAAAAGAGTTGAACCAAGAAAGCGAGCTATGCGAATATTTAAAATACGCCAAAGCCCTGTTTTACCGATGTTTAAAAAGTGTGAATTAAGGCTTAATGGTACTCACCAGGAAGCTCTGTTTTTGTAACCGTCACCCTGCCAACTTTTTTACCTGACATTCTCAATAATTCATCACCTGAAAATTCAAAACCAAGCTTTAATGCAACGCGCGCAACATCATCTGCTGTGCATTTTGCAAGTACCTCTTCTTTAAGCACAGGATCTGACTCCATCTTCTTTAAAAAATCCTTAAGTTGATCTAAAGCCATATTTAAAACTCCTATTCTCGTTAATGACTCATATTTTAACAGGAAAAGCATTACAGGCTTTAAGCAAATACACTTGCACGGTAAATTTACCGTACACTTTTCTAAAACATTAACGTCTACGTAAAGCCCTCCTCCTGCACGCTCATTAAAAATGACTACCATAAAGTACCTAAACTGGGACTTAATAACTAAAAAACTCAAATTAAGTCCCTTATTTACCCCTTTATACATCTTATATAATTAAGCACTTACAATGTGCTAACATAAGAGCTTAATACTTATTTTATTTAATTAAGTTCTTTTTTGGGGGCTTTATGGTTTCTTATTCCAAATCACCTTCAGCCATTGCAGAGATGCTTGGAGATCGACTTAAGCTGGCTCGGTTAAATGCCGATTTAACTCAGAAAGAGGTCGCAGATCGTGCGGGCTTGTCGCGTAAAGTCGTTTTAAATGCAGAAAAAGGTAAGGCTCAGTTAGAGGCCTTTGTGGCCATTATGATGGCGCTCAACCTAGAAGAACAGCTTGACCTATTTTTACCCCCCCCTATGCTTTCGCCTATTCAGTTAGCTAAGTTACAGGGTAAGCAGCGTCAAAGAGCCTCTGGGCAAAGAAAACATAAGCAAAATAAAAAAGCTAACGATGAGGCATTGATGTCATGGTAATGGAGACGATTCAGGTTAATTTTCAAAACCATTTGGTTGGTGCGGTAAGCTTTAATTCAGAGACAGGCTTGGGTGCATTTGAGTATGCCTCAAGCTTTATTCAAACAGGAGTTGAGTTGTCTCCGATTAAAATGCCGTTAAAAAAACAGGTGTACTCTTTTTCAGGCCTTGGGCACGATACCTTTAAAGGTTTGCCAGGCTTAATTGCTGATTCGCTGCCTGACGACTTTGGAAACGCGGTATTAAATGCGTGGATCGCCTCTCAGGGAAAACAGCCCGACGATATTACACCGTTGCAACGACTTCAATATACTGGTAAACGAGGAATGGGAGCATTGGAATACGCGCCCGCGACCAAATTGAAACATCTAAACGCCTCTAAACAAGTTGAGTTAGAGTCGTTAGTGGGGTTTGCACAAGATGTTTTAGATAGTCGAGCCAATTTTAGCGTCGCACTCTCTAAAGAGGGGCAAGTAGACCGTGAAGCGATGTTGTCATTACTCTCTGTTGGCACGAGCGCGGGAGGCGCACGGCCTAAAGCAGTGCTGGCGTTTAATCACGATTTCACCCAAGTGCGTTCAGGACAAGCGATGGTGCCCGATGCATTTACTCATTATTTAATGAAGTTTGATGGCGTAAGTGAGCACAGTAAACAGAAAGAGACCTTTGGCGACCCAATGGGATACGGAACAATGGAGTATGTCTATTATTTAATGGCGACGGCATGTGGGGTGGAGATGATGCCGTGTAAGCTATTGGATGAGGGTAAACGACGCCACTTTATTACGCAACGATTTGAGCGAGTAGGCAATCAAAAACGACATGTACAAACGCTCAATGGCTTAGCACATGTGGACTACAAGCAACCTGGAAGCTATTCCTATGCCGAGCTGTTTGCACTTGCACGTCAATTAAAGTTATCGGCCAAAGAGGCGGAACAACTATTTAAGCGCATGGTGTTTAATATTGTGGCGCGTAACCACGATGACCACGCTAAAAATGTATCGTTTATGCTGGATGAGAATCACATATGGCAACTTGCCCCCGCCTACGATTTAGCCTACAGCTACAAAAAAGGCAGCCGCTGGGTAAACAGTCACTGGATGAGCCTAAATGGCAAGCGTGATGAATTTACACGAGATGACTTTTACAGCTTAGAACGCATTAGCCCGCTGTTTACACGAACCAAAATTAATTCTATTTTAGATGAAACCATTGAACAGGTATCATGCTGGCGCGTACTGGCTACAGAGCATGGAGTGCCCAGTACATTAATTGACAATATTGAGCCTAATCTTCGATTGAAATTATAATTTGTATAGATAACTTAAATACCTATGGCGATGCATATTGCTTTTTAAAAACAGAAATGTATTCCAAGTATTACAGAATAATACTTACATAAATATTGCTATTCAAAATGGATACTTCATAATCAGGGTTAGAGAAAGAAGTTCAAAAAATGGTAAAGTCTGGGGCGGGCGTTTTAAAAAATAAGTACTGTCATTACATTCATTAATAAACGATTGAGGTAAAGTTATGTCCAGCATGCAACAAATTGAAATAGACAAATATCATGATGAAATTATTCATGATGTAAATAAATTAATCGAAAAATATCGCAAAGCGATGGCTTGGGATATTCCAGAAAATAATAAAGCTGAAGCAGATCGACTGATTTTTGATGCTGTACAAAAAGCATTAAATGAGATGCTCAAATAATAGCTATTATCGCGACACCATTAGAGTTATACATATAATTCAAGAGGGGGTTCATTCCCTAAACGTTTAATAATATCCCCCCTTGTTACAATCCCAACAGGGGTTTCATATGGGTTCATAATAACTAATGCACCAATATCATATTGACTCAATATATTGGCTACATGGCGAATGTCCGTCTCTTCTGTAGTGGTCACTACTTGTGCTTGCATCACATCAAAAACATGCTCTCGTTTAGCGCCTTCAAGCAAACCATCTTTACCTACAATAACTCGATTCAAAAGGTCTCTTTGTGAGCAGATTCCCACCAATTCGCCCGCTCGAATCACGGGTAAGTGCTGAATATGATGGCCTTGCATTAACTGCCACGCTTCTTCAATACTATTTTCATCAGAAATTACTTTAACGGGCGCACTCATAATTTCAGCCACTTTCACCACCACTCGACGAGTCGACTTTTTTTGAGTCGCCTTGTAAGCATGAATAGCCGTATGGCCAGCAGCATTTTTGCTCCGCTTTAACCCTTCTTGATCAATACCCATATTAAACCCTTCCGTCACATCATCTTCTAACGGGCTACTGCGCTTTAATCGATCAACTTTAAGTGGAGGTATCTTCTGAGAAGCACCAATAAAACTCTGACCCTCGGGGCTATATACAATAAACATAAACGCTTCCCCTTTAAATTAAAATGCAACAAAACAACGTAAAAAAACTAACTCTATAGATAGTTTAACGACAGGGCTTAATAAATAATTAGTTTTTTCCTCTAAATTTTAGCATATTCCCCAGTAGATAATTCCCCAGTAATTTACTATACTATTCTGGTTTCGATTACTTTAGTGCTTAATTAAAAAAGGATTTTAAAATGTCAGTACTTGTCACAAAACAAGCCCCAGATTTCACCGCTGCAGCGGTTCTAGCAGACGGTTCAATCGTCGATGAATTTAACCTAAAAACCCACATTGCTGGTAAATACGCGGTTGTTTTTTTCTACCCACTGGATTTCACGTTCGTATGCCCTTCTGAAATTTTAGCGTTTGATCACCGTGTTGAAAAATTCAAATCATTGAACACCGAAGTCATCGGTATTTCTGTTGATTCTCAGTTCACACACAATGCTTGGCGTAATACACCTGTAAACGAAGGTGGTTTAGGACCTGTTAAATTCCCATTGGTTGCCGATTTAGGTGGTTCAATCATGGAAGCTTACGGCATTGTTCACCCAGCTAATATCGCTTTACGTGGTGCATTCTTAATTGATTTAAACGGTGTAGTTCGCCATCAAGTGGTTAACGATCTTCCTCTAGGTCGTAACGTAGATGAGATGGTTCGTATGGTTGAAGCACTTCAGTTCCATGAAGAAGTTGGCGAAGTTTGTCCTGCTGGTTGGAACAAAGGCGACGAAGGTATGTCGGATACTCCTGATGGAGTTGCAGACTACCTAAGCAAGAACGCTGATAAGTTATAATCCCAAATCCACACACCAAGGACTAACACTCTAATTCGTATTTCTATGTGTGGATCTGGAATAATTGAAAATCTTTATTTAATGCTGTTAACGCGTTAAAATAAAGCTTATCAAAAATATCTAAAAAGGCCGTCAAATGACGGCCTTTTTTATGGAGCCTGTTTTGCAAAACCAACTAAAAACTTATCAACAACGCATTAACCAACAGCTTAAACACACTTTAAACCAGTTATCCACACAAACACCTTCCATCCCCGCTGAGCTTATAGAAGCCACTCAATACGCCACCTTAAATAATGGAAAACGCCTTCGCCCCGCCCTAATTTATGCAATGGGAGAATCTCTTAATATCCCTCTCAACCAACTTGATACCGCCGCTTGTGCAATTGAACTGATCCACAGTTACTCCTTAGTACACGACGATCTTCCCGCTATGGATGATGATGACCTAAGAAGAGGCCTACCAACCTGCCACATTCAATTCAATGAAGCGACAGCCATTTTAGTTGGTGATGCACAACAAACCCTCGCGTTTCAAGTACTGAGTGAAGATGACACCCTCCCCGACGCACATAAAATCAAACTGATTCAACTACTCAGCCAAGCCAGTGGCATGGCAGGCATGATTGGCGGGCAGATGATTGACCTTCAATCGGAAGGCAATTTACCCGAATTGGCTCAACTGAAAATCATGCATCAAATGAAAACAGGTGCACTCATTAATGCGGCACTGCACATGGGTGCTTGCCAAAGTGAGCAATATCCCTGTTTAAAAGAGCACCTAACACAATACGGCCAAGCCATTGGGCTGGCCTTTCAAGTACAAGATGACATTTTAGACATTGAAGGCGACACGGCAATACTTGGAAAACCACAAGGCAGTGATTTAGAAGCCAATAAATCCACTTACCCTAAGTTATTAGGCTTAAACGAATCCAAATCCTACCGAGATCAACTCATCCACCAAGCACAAGAGAGCTTGTCCGATATGCCAATTCAGAGTACTTTTTTAAAAGAACTCACCGAATACATTGCCAAACGAGCGCACTAAATTATTAGGGTTTCTCTTACAATAAACCACCCTTTTCGTTATAATGCGCTCTCTTTAAATTTAGTATAGAAATCAACGTTATGGCTCAAACATTTATCTTAAAAACATTGCTCGATTTTGCCTCCGCCCACAGCCTACGCGGCTACCCTGGCGATTGTGCGAAACTGCATGGTCATAACTGGAAAATTGAAGTACAAGTGGCTGGTTCAAAACTCAACAGCGTAGGCATGGTTATTGATTTTAAAGAGATTAAACGTCAAACTAAAAAAGTGATTAAAGAGCTGGATCATACCTACCTAAATGACCATCCGCACTTTAAAGAAACCAATCCTACGGCTGAAAATATCGCTGTGTATCTGTTTCAAGAGATCAAAGCACGCATTGATGAAGACGGTGTAAAAATGCACAGCATTACCGTTTGGGAAAATGACCGTAACTGCGTTACTTATTCTGAATATTAAAGCAAAATACAAAGCAATCCCTAAATAAATTCCGCCCCCTCTTAACTCCTGCTAAAATTATGACTTCGCATTTTTCAGTCAATCAGCAGGCATGTAATGGCATCACTCTCTCTCACTCAACTCCTTATTTTCAGCGGACTTTTAGGCCTAATTTTTGGTAGCTTTATCTCCATGCTCAGTTGGCGATTGCCGCGCATTATGGAACATGACGGATCAGAACAGTTAAAAATCATCAGCATGGGGGGGTCAAAATGCCCCCAATGTGACAGCGAACTCCCTTGGTATCGATTAGTTCCACTCTTTAGTTGGCTCGCCAGTCGAGGAAAATGCCACCACTGTCAGGTTAAAATTTCAGCTCGCTATCCTATCATTGAGCTTACAACCGCCATCAGCACCATGCTGGTTGCATGGCACTTTGGACTCAGCCCCATTGGTTACACCGCCCTTGCTTTTACCCTGATATTAATCACTATTTGCGTAATTGATTTTGAGCATCAACTGATTTTAGACAATCTAAGCCTGCCCCTGTTATGGCTTGGATTATTGGTCAATACGCAATCGGTATTTACCACTCCTACCGAAGCCATTTGGGGTGCCGCTATTGGCTACCTTCTTTTATGGATTGTCTTTCATGCCTTTAAATTAATCACAGGCAAAGAGGGGATGGGCTACGGAGACTTTAAACTGCTGGCGGCACTCGGGGCTTGGTTTGGATTTATAGCACTGCCACAAATTATCTTAATTGCCGCTCTGGGTAGCATACTCGTGGCAATAATAGGCATTGTTCTCAAAAAACGCAGCGCCAGCAGCCCCATGGCCTTTGGCCCTTTCCTAGCTCTTGGTGGCTGGGTAGTCTTATTTTTTGGCCATAATTTATTTTAAAAAAACAGGCTCCATTCATAAAAGCCCTGTCCCACCCATAAATTAAAGGCATAAAAAAAGCACTGACCAAAGAAGCGGCAAGTGCTTTTAAAATGTTATCTAGCAAAAGTGAATGTAACGGCGTTACGAACCTAATTGCTGCTCAACAATGTCACAAACTTTATACATTTTTAAACCATTAGAATTCACAAAATTCATAACGTATTGAAACATGCCCGGATCTTTAATTTCTAATTCGGTATCAATAATCAAACATTTTTGACCGTTATATAACTCTGGGTGTAATAAATCAGAATACACCAAACGCTGATTTCGATAACTCGCGCCCATTGAGGAAATTCGATCAATCCAATCACTTGGTCTAAACTTACGACCGTCTTCAGTCATACCTTCAATAATATATTTACAGTGCACGTAATTATCAATCCATTTTGCGATTTTAAACCCAATTATTCTAGCATAAAACCAGCAATAAACACTTTAAATATCAGGTTTATTAAAGGTCAGCTCTAATAATTCATAAATGCGCATCTTGAGTCCAAAATAGGCTGCTTTTTTTGTTGCAATTCTTCGCAAGAGCGAGCTATTACGTACGATCTTTGCCTTAAATAAGCCTATTTTAAACATTAAGCTGATACACCCAGAATTAATAGAGGTGACCTTAAGGAAACATTCCCCGAACTCCCTATTTTTTAATACGATAAAATGGCATAATATCGAGCTATTATTATTTCTCTCATTTAAAAGCACGAGACCCAAGTAGGTTAAATTTATGGCGCAGTATCAAACGGATGATTTACGAATTAAGCACATTACAGAAGTTCTCTCTCCAATAGAGCTTCATGAGCAATATCCTTTAACCGAAACTGCGGCACAAACCGTTTATGATACGCGCCAAAATATTCATAACATTTTAGCCGGTCGAGACGACCGAATCTTAGTGGTCATCGGCCCTTGCTCCATTCATGATCCTGCTGCGGCACGAGATTATGCCAGCCGCCTTAAAGGTCAAATAGAGAAATACAAAGATGACCTATTAATTGTGATGCGTGTTTACTTTGAAAAACCGCGCACCACGGTAGGCTGGAAAGGCTTAATTAACGATCCTGACTTAAATGAATCGTTTCATATTAATAAAGGGCTTGGTTTAGCGCGCTCACTGCTCTCTGACATTAACAACATGGGCGTGCCTGCTGCAACAGAGTTTCTTGACCTAATTTCACCACAGTACATTGCCGATTTAGTCGCATGGGGTGCCATTGGCGCACGCACTACAGAGAGCCAAGGTCACCGTGAACTGGCCTCTGGCCTCTCTTGCCCCGTTGGGTTTAAAAATGGAACCGATGGCAGCTTTAGAATTGCCGTCGATGCCATTCGTGCCGCCAACAATCCGCATATATTTTTATCCATGACCAAAAAAGGACACTCTGCTATTTTTGAGACCCATGGTAACGAAGATTGTCATGTCATTTTACGCGGTGGAAACGACGGCCCAAACTACGAAGCCCAATTTGTAAACGAAGCCATTGAGCAATTGAAAGCCGCAGGTGTAAAAGATAAATTGATGGTTGATTGCAGCCATGCAAACAGTCAGAAAAAACATAAAAACCAAATTATTGTGGCCAACTCCATTGCCGAACAACTGGCCTCGGGCAATCAAAATATTATGGGTGTTATGATAGAAAGCCACCTAGAAGAAGGCCGACAAGACATTAAACCTGGCAAACAGCTCACTTACGGACAAAGCATTACCGACGCATGCATCAAATGGGAAGATAGCCTAGACGTGCTGGATACCCTTGCACAAGGCGTAAAGAATCGCAGAGAGAAGAAATAAAAAAGAAGATAAAAGAGTGAGTCTAATTCCTATCATAGACAGGGTTAGACTCTCCACAAAGCCATTACAGCAATACTTTTTCTACCCCCCCCTCCTTCAAATTATCTGTAAACGTTTTCTGCCATTGATCACCTAATACATTCTTAACCATCTCTACCACAATGTAATCGGTTTTCAGTCCTGTTTCACCTTCATAACGGTTCAAACCTTGCTGACACGCAGGGCAAGAGGTTAATATTTTTACATTCCCCTTTTTGGCTTTTGTTTCACCCGTTAAATCCTCTAGACCTTTTTTCAACTCTTCCCGCTTTCTAAAACGCAGTTGAGTTGCAATATCTGGTCGAGCGGTTGCTAATGTACCCGCTTCACTGCAACAACGATCAGACAATAGAACATCTTCTGTTTTTAAAAGTTCTTTAGCCACCTGAGTACCGTCTTGATGCTTCATTGGATCATGACAAGGTGCGTGGTATAAATATTTGACCCCAGTTGCCGACTCTAGTGCCAGCCCTTTTTCTTGCAAATACTCATGGATATCCAATAAACGACAATCTGGAAAAATACGCCCAAACTCATATTTTAATAATTGGTCCATGCACGTTCCACAGGAGACAATAACCATCTTAATATCTAAATAATTCAAGGTATTGGCCACACGATGAAACAACGCACGGTTTTCAGCCGTAATTTGTGCACCTTTGTCCGCTTGTCCTGCCGCCGTTTGAGGGTAACCACAACATAAATACCCGGGGGGTAAAACTGTTTTAGCGCCCGCTTCGGACAACATCGCGATAGTGGCTAAGCCAATATCACTAAACAATCGTTCAGAACCACATCCAGGAAAATAAAAGACCGCATCCGACTCTTCAGTCACTTTTTTAGGGTCACTGATAATCGGGATGATATTCGCATCCTCAAGCCCTAACATGGCACGCAATGTAGGTTGATTTGGGCCTGTATTCAATGGTTTACGAACAAAGTTAATGACTTGCTGTTGCACCGGTGCAATTTTAGATGATTTAGGTGGAATGTCCGACACTCTACCGAGCAGCCCTAACATTTTTGCAACCTTATGCGCTAAGGTAATGCCGCTCGCACTCCAACCAATCATGGTTTTTCTAAGTACTTTAATAACAGCGGGATTTTTGGCATTTAAGAAGAATAGCGCCAACTTAATCATAATCGATGAACGTTTTTGCCCCATATTGGTCAAAATATTTTTCATCCGAATCGATACATCACCAAAATCAATGTCCACAGGACAAGGGGCTTCACACTTATGACACGTGGTGCAATGATCGGCGACATCATTCATCGCTTCAAAGTGTTGCAACGAGATACCTCGGCGTGTTTGCTCTTCGTATAAAAAGGCTTCAATCACCTGTCCCGTTGCTAAAATTTTATTACGAGGGGAGTACAATAAATTTGCCCTTGGAATATGCGTTTGGCAGACAGGCTTACATTTACCACATCGTAAACAATCTTTAATGTCGTTATTCAACTCATCCAGTTCACTGGCTTCTAAGATAATCGCTTCTTGGTTCACCAAGCTCAACGAAGGTGTGTAAGCATTATCCAAGCTGGAACCGGGCATCAACTTACCTTTGTTAAATACCCCGTTTGGATCCACTTTATTTTTATACTCAACAAAGCGTTCAACCTTATCCTCATCCAAGTACTGGTACTTGGTCAAACCAATCCCATGCTCACCCGAAATAACCCCACCTAAACGCTTGGCAATTTTCATAATACGATCCACCAAGGTTTCGGCCAAGTGCACCATCTCATAGTTGCCAGAATGTACGGGAATATTAGTGTGAATATTACCATCCCCTGCGTGCATATGAAGTGCTACAAACAAGCGTGCACTGCGTAATTCAGCATGTAATTCATCCAAGCGTGCCAACATTGGTTCAAAATCATGCCCCATAAAGGTGTCGTGCATAAACTGCTTAACCTCTTGACGCGATGAAACCAATATCTCTCTTCTTAAAAACAACGTTAAAATGCTGTATTCGGCCTGAATCGCATCTGGATCAGCTTCAGGAATAAACGTTAAAAAATCTACAGCTGGCTGATCTAAATTGGTAAGCAATGTCGTCCAACGTGTTCGAATCGTTTGTAAATAGGTTAATGTAGAGACCACCTTATCCTTGAAAAAAGCGGTTGGACCCTGTGCATCTTCAAAATCATCTTCTTGATTAAACTCTGGAATATCGCCCGAAAAATAGGCTTCATACGCCGTTAAAATATCGAGTTTATTTTTAATCGACATCTCAATATTAATTTTTTCAATTTCACGATTATACTCATTCAAGTTTTTTAACGGAATGACGACATCTTCATTAATTTTAAATGCATTCGTATGTGCCGAAATGGCCGCCGTACGAGAACGGTCTAACCAGAAACGTTTACGCGCATCACTGGACACCGCAATAAATCCTTCTGCATCTCGCTGGTTGGCTAATTCAACAATATCGGTACACGTTTTCGCTACTTCAAAACCATTTTCACCACAAATATCCGCCAATAAAATCATTTTAGGCAGCTCTTTGCGGTTGGCTTTGGTGTTATATTTTACAGCACGAATATAACGGTCATCTAAGTGCTCTAAGCCTGCGAGTAAAATGCCCTCTTTTTTCTTGGATTCAACGTAGTCAATAATCTCTTCAATGGCGGGAACAGCCAAACTCAAATCGGTTCCAAAAAACTCAAGACAGACCGTACGAGTATGACTTGGCATACGATGCACAATAAAACGACTTGAGGTGATTAAGCCATCACAACCCTCTTTTTGAATTCCCGGTAAACCACTTAAAAATTTATCCGTAACATCTTTTCCCAGTCCTGCTTGTCGAAAAGCTGAACCCGGAATTTCTAAACGCTGAGTTTCACCAATTTGGTTTTTACCCTGCTTTTCAAAACGGCGAATATCAAAAATAACGGTTTTTTGATCCTGCAACTTTCCTAAATTATGGTTTACACGTTCAACTTCAAGCCACTGTGCATCAGGCGTCACCATTCTCCAAGAGGCAAGGTTATCCAGCGTTGTTCCCCAAAGAACCGCTTTTTTTCCCCCCGCATTCATGGAGATATTTCCCCCAATGGTGGAAGCATCTTGAGATGTTGGATCAACAGCAAAGACGTAACCCGCTCGTTCAGCCTGTTCAGAGACGCGACGTGTGACCACACCCGCTCCTGTTTTGACTGTAGCGACCTTACCTATTTGTGGCAACTCAACCTGTTCAACCAACCCTAAGTATTCAAGCTTTTCAGTATTAATCACTGCTGTCATTTGATGTAATGGAATTGCACCACCAGTATAGCCCGTCCCCCCACCACGAGGAATTATTGTCAACTCAAGATCAATACACGCTTGAACCATCTCAATCACTTCTTGCTCAGTATCGGGAGTTAATACCACTAGAGGCAACTCAACACGCCAATCCGTCGCATCCGTTGCATGAGACACACGTGCCAAGCCACTAAAATCAATATTGTCTTCACGACTGATTTTCTTAAAGCGCTTTTTAACCTTCGCTCTGACCTTAACTTGTTCAGGAAACCATGCTGAAAACAGATCCACCGCATCACGCACAGAGTTCAACAGTTTTGCCGCTACTTCATTACCATTTAAACGTTTTTCAACTTCTTTTAAGCGATGGTTCAACGCCTCAATCAGAGCCTTACGTCGTTTAGGGTTCTCGATTAAATCATTTTGAATGTATGGGTTGCGTGAAATCACCCACATATCCCCTAACACCTCAAAAATCATTCTGGCAGAACGCCCTGTATTACGCGACTCACGTAAAGATTGAATCACCTGCCAACAAGAATCCCCTAAAAAGCGCAACACAATCTCTTTATCTGAAAAAGAGGTGTAGTTATAAGGGATTTCTCGAATACGTTTTATTGGATTCTGGTTCATGATTGACCTAAATTTTTTATAACAAGAGGGGGGAAATTTAATTTTAAAAATTTAATTAATATTTCCCCCCCCCTAAGAAAATGATCTTAACAAAAAAGGGGGGGGAAATGAGTCTAGAAACTAACGACGATTTGCTTGTTTTTTCTTTTTCTTCGCTTTAAATTTAGTGTCGTCATCGCCTCTTTTTTTACGATGTAACTGTTTATTTTTTCGACCTTCAAATGGGTTTACTGTGGTTTTAAACTCCACCGTAACAGGTGTTCCAACCCATTTAAATGCTTTACGAAAGACATTCATTAAATATCGAACATAAGCCTGCGGTAATTTATCCACTTGATTACCGTGAATAATCACTCTCGGTGGATTTAATCCCCCTAAATGAGCATAACGTAATTTCACACGGCGCCCCGAAATAAGCGGGGGTTGATGATCCAAGACGGCCTGCTCTAAAACACGATTTAAGTCGGAGGTAGAGACGCGTTTAAAAGCCGCTAAATGTACCGCATTAACCGTTTTAAATAGATCCCCCACCCCAGTACCATGCAGAGCAGAAATCAGATGTTGTTTTGCATAATCAGCAAAAGAGAGTCTAAAACTGAGTTCATGTTTTACTTTTTGGCGTTGATCCGCATCCAAGTTATCCCACTTATTGACCGCCAGAACCAAGCCTCGTCCAGACTCAATGGCTAAACCAAGCAGAGTTAAATCTTGATCGGTTAATCCTTCCGAACCATCAATAACCAAAATCACCACATGCGAATCACCCATCGCTTCAATGGCTTTTACAATACTAAATTTTTCAACTTTTTCGCTAATATTTTTACGACGACGAACACCCGCTGTATCAATTAAGGTGTACTCCTGCCCATCGCGTTCAAATGGTACAAAAATACTGTCTCGTGTGGTACCGGGTAGATCAAATGCCACCACTCGTTCTTCACCAATCATTCGATTAATTAATGTAGATTTTCCAACATTAGGGCGACCAATAACGGCGACTCGAATACCAGGGTGATCGTCTAAATCTGTTTCGTCCGACTCTTCAGCCTGAGGTAATTCCGCTAATACTTTATCAATACAATCGGCTACATTGTCTCCGTGTGCCGAAGAGATCGCTAAGGGCTTACCTAAGCCTAATTGAAAGAAATCGGAGGTGGCCACATCATGGTCAAAGCCCTCTGCTTTATTGACGACCACTTGAACAGGCTTGTCGAATAAGCGAATGTAGTTGGCAATTTGTTCATCTGCAGGCACGAGCCCTTGACGCCCATCCACCAAAAATAACACAGCATCCGCCTCTTCTAAAGCGGATCTTACTTGGCCAGCCATTAAGGGATCAACCCCTTCATCTTCGCCACTCAAACCACCGGTATCTACCACAATATAAGGGTGTTTTCCAAGCCTACCAGTACCATACTGACGATCTCGTGTTAACCCCGGAAAATCGGCCACAATGGCATCTCGAGATCGGGTTAAACGATTAAATAATGTGGACTTACCGACATTCGGTCGACCAACTAAAGCAATAACGGGTTTACTCACGGTTAGGGTTACCTATGATTATCGGAGTTTAAAAAATAAAATCAAAGAAGCCTGTCCCAGATGAGGCTGGGTGCGCTTCTTTAAAAAGAGTTAAATTGGATGGCTCAACCTTATACTGAGTAATCGTGCCTTCATCATCCAATAGTGTCAATTGTTTACCATCCACTTTGAGTCGTAAAATTTGGTTACCATCACCATATTCATTACTGTACTTTACGCGAGCCGTCTCCGTTCCTTGCACTCGATTAATCCAGTGCAAGTATCCCCAGCCATCCGAGACTAATAACTCATCTTGATAAAACATTAAATCTGCAACTTGACGGTCTTTAAGGGCTGTTTGAGACCATAAAATCGCACCACTAAAGAGATCAAAAGCATACAGAACATCGGTATCATCAACCACATAAATTCGATCACTGTCTACCACAAAATCTCGGTAACCTGAAAGTGGCTTTTCAAAAAAGGGCTTACCACTCAAAGGGTTGAGTGCAACCAACTTTCCATGATAACCCAAGGCGATTAAGCGCCCCTCTTTCATCACCAAACTGGCCTGAATATCTACAATGCGCTCAAGGTCTGTACGTCCTTTAGGTGTCGCAATTTTTGTTTCCCACAACAAAGTACCAGAGCTTGCCGAAAGTGCTTGAATCGTTCCACTCTCCCAAGCCACATACAGTACCTCTTCGCTGTATAACACAGCAGGAGAGCCTCGAAGAGAAAGCTTTGGCATTTCATGCTCAACAATCCAAACGACCTCACCCGTATTAAAGTCAACCGCATACAACTTACCATCCACGGTTCGAGTAAAAATGCGTTGCTGCCCAATCACAGGGTAGCTCATCACTTCACTGGATAACTGAGTTTGCCATTTTATTTGAGCATTCGCGGCAGATAACGAAATCAATAATCCTTTAGCTGTTCCAAGAACTAGTTGATGGCCGTATTTAGCTGGGCCTGAAACCACTTCCGAGGCAAACTTTACTTGCCATGCCACTTGGTCTTTCCAACGAGACGTATCCTCTTTTTTTAAGGCTACTAAAAATCCCGTAGCGGTGGCTGTATAAAGATAAGTGTCATCTTCGGCAAAAAAGAGTCCCTCCGAATCTCTATTAGGCATCATCTCTGTTTCAACTTGCCAATTTTTCTTAAGCGAATAGAAACTATCGAGAGGTGCAAGCACTGTCGGCTCTCTCTCTATTGGAGATGTCGAGCATCCAGCCAATAAGGTGAAAACGACTAACCCAGCCAAAATAAAACGCATTTTCATTCTTTTACATAAACCTATAAAGTGGAGTTAGTTAAAACCTTTACTCGAAAAAAACAGGAAACAGCTCGCTATTCACTGGTGTTTCTCACAAATAAATTAATGAGTTAAATCATCCAGCTGAACTTGAGCCAAGCCTAATAAATTGCTTTCTGTCTTTTTGTTTTCAACCACACGTTTAAAAGAAAGTCGCGCCTCTTCAGGGTTCTCTTGAGCAATGGCCAATAACCCCGAAACATAATCTAATACAGATTTTTCAGCCCCTTTTAAGTTCGCTTTTGTCAAAAATGCTAATTGTTTTTGAGCGTCATCAAACTGCTGTAAATCCATTTGAATTCGAGCTAAATTAATGTACGCTATATTTCTCAACTGTGCATCTTTAGCATTCTCAGCAATCCATGTGTAATGGGTTAACGCCTCTGCCATTTCGCCCTTATCCAAGCTGTACTTAGCGTACATCATTGCCGCGCCAACAGCATAAGGGCTGTCTGGTTGCTCTTGAATCAGTTTCAGTGCTTCACGAGACACTTCACCAAACGAACCTCGTTGCATATTAGCTTGCAATACCTCAAATAACGAAGAAGCATTCGCCGAATCCACATACTGAGCATTCGTCCAATAACGCCAACCCGAAATGGCGATCACGCCCACAAGTATTAACGTTAATAACTGGGTACCATTCTTCTTCCACCAACTTTTAATGGCTTCAACTTGCTCATCTTCTGTTTCGTAACGACTCATAACGCTAAATCCTTTTATTTAACTGTATTACCCAAGCCCTCTGACAAAAAAAACTTTTTATCAGAGGGCTTGAGTGTTATAAAAAATAGAACTAATTTTTAAGCAATACGACCAAGTGTTCTGTCAATTCAGCCCAGCTTACACTCACTTGCTCAGTGGTTTCCCTAAGTGGTTTAATCGACACCACTTGGTCATTAACCTCTTGCTCTCCTAACACTACCGCATAACGAGCACCCGAGCGGTCAGCCTTTTTAAACTGACTTTTAAAACTGCCCCCCCCACAGTTCATCTGAACATTTACATGAGGTAAGGCTTGGCGAATGGTTTCAGACAGCTTCAAACCGGGTCGTTGAACATTGTCCCCCACTAACACCACATAAATATCGGGTTGTGCAAGCACAGGTACTTTATGATGATCCATCAATAAGGCCGTTAATCGCTCAATGCCCATTGCAAAGCCAACTGCTGGCGTGGCTTTGCCACCAATTTGTTCAACTAAACCATCATAACGTCCGCCAGCACACACCGTCCCTTGCGCCCCTAATTCCGTTGTCACCCATTCAAAAACGGTTCGATTATAATAATCCAACCCTCTCACTAAATTTGGGTTAATCACATAGGCAATCCCTAAGTCATCTAGGTGCGCTTTCAGTTGCTCAAAATGTTCTATCGATTCCGCATCTAAATGCTCAATCAATTTAGGCGCACCTGCAACAATCTCTTTCATCGCTGGATTTTTAGTGTCTAAAATTCTAAGAGGGTTCGAGTCCAATCGTCTCAAACTGTCTTCATCCAACTGATCTTTATAATCCGTTAAATAAGCGATCAATTTTTCACGGTAAGCCACTCTAGCCTCTTGGCTGCCTAGTGAATTAATTTGTAACTCTAAATTCTCTAGCCCTAGTTTTTCCCATAAGCGAGCGGTTAATACAATCAGCTCCGCATCCACATCAGGGGTGGCCAAGCCAAAGACCTCCACACCAATTTGGTGAAACTGACGATAACGCCCTTTTTGAGGGCGCTCATAACGAAACATTGGGCCAGTATAAAACAATTTTTGAATTTGATTATACGCTAAGCCACCTTGCACCACGGCTCTAACACACCCTGCCGTTCCTTCTGGTCGTAAAGTTAAGCTTTCGTTATTGCGATCCCCAAACGTATACATCTCTTTTTCAACAATGTCTGTTACTTCACCAATTGAACGACAAAACAGTTCTGTTTTTTCAACAATAGGCAAACGAATCGAGCGATAACCGTACTGTTTAAACGTTGATTCCGCGGTAGTGACTAAATAATCAAACGCATCGGCACTCTCTCCGTGGATGTCGTTCATGCCTCTCACGGCAGAAATTTTTTGTACCATAACTCTTTTTTACTCTTCTTTACGTGTAACTTTTCAGACACTTTCTTAACATTTAATGTTCATAAAACAGGCCTTAACCTTAACATCCGACTTTTTAGTCACCCAGTAAATGGGAAAACTCGGAACCAATCAACACAACAACCAACCCAACCAATACGAAAGCCACTACCCATTTAATAATTGAACGCCCTAGCAAAGGCCTATGGGTAGAGCAGCTGTACTTTTTAACCGAATGCAAGGCACTGTACCGATGATGGCAGCTTGCAAAATAATCATCAATCAAGGCTTCTTCAATACCCAATAAACGAGCATAGTTACGCACATACCCACGTTCAAAAGTGCTTAAATCTTCTGGCTCTAACCCATCTTTTTCAAGGTTCTCTAATTGCTCCAAGGATAAGTTTAAGCGTTTAGAAACCTGCTCTAAACTCAATCCTTGTGCTTCACGAGTACTGGACAACAATGCATTTAAAGAGGTACTTTCCTCTAACGTATTCTCTTCCATCATCGCCCCCTTTTACATATTGACTACTCTCGGCAGTCGTTACGACAAACCTAAATCAAACTCGACTCGATGCACCGTCCGCTTGGTTCGATCAGATACTTTTCCAGCTAACTGACCACATGCAGCATCAATATCTTCACCGCGCGTTTTACGAACCGTCACATTTAGCCCCCCCTCTTCAAGTATCGCTCTAAAGCGATGAATGGCATTATTCGAAGAGCGCTTATAATCCGTATTTGGAAACGGATTAAATGGAATCAAATTGACCTTACAGGCTAACTCACCCAATAAAGCAACCAGTTCGTGCGCATGCTCAATACGGTCATTGACCTGGTCAAGCATTACATACTCAATCGTGACATGTTTTTTACTGTGGCCACCTTCAACGTAGCGATACAAGCTGGGAATCAAAACCTCAAGTGGATACTTTTTATTAATAGGAACCAGCTCATCACGCAATGCATTATTGGGTGCATGCAACGAGATGGCTAAACTCACATCCACCTCTGCTTTAATTTTATCTATCGCAGGTACCACGCCAGCCGTACTAATCGTCACTCGACGCTTTGACAAACCGTAAGCAAAATCATCCATTAAGATGCGCGCCACAGGAAAAGTATGCGTCACATTTAATAAAGGTTCGCCCATGCCCATAAAGACCACATTGGAAATACGCCGCTCCTCTTTGGGTTTACAGCCTAATGCTTTGTTTGCGACCCACATTTGAGCCGTAATTTCCCAGTTTTCTAAATTACGGTTAAATCCTTGCTGTCCGGTCGAGCAAAAACTGCACTCCAACGCACACCCTACTTGAGAGGATATACAGAGCGTTCCACGGTTTTTTTCCGGTATAAAAACTGCCTCAACCGCATTTTTTTGATCCACTTCTAACAGCCATTTAATCGTGCCGTCTTCAGAGTACTGTTCCGCGATAATTTTAGGCGTACGAATGTGCGCAAGCGGCTTTAATTTATCACGCAGCGCTTTGCTTAAGTTCGTCATCTCATCAAAATCACTTACCCCCATTTGATGAATCCACTTCATCACCTGAGTGGCACGAAAGGGCTTCTCACCGATTTCAACAAAATAAGCCGCCATCATCTCACGATCCATCCCTAATAAATCCACTTTTTCGCAAGATTCAGCCGGGGGGGAAGTTTTTTTAGGTGCTACGTTATCCGTCAATTCCATTAAGGCCTGTCACATATTTCAGAGGGGGTAAAAAAATAATCAATTTCACGTGCCGCACTTTCTTCTGAATCCGAGCCGTGTACCGAGTTCTCTCGTAATGAGACTGCAAAATCGGCACGAATGGTATTGGGCGCAGCTTTAAGAGGATCGGTTACCCCCATAATCTCACGATTTTTGGCAATTGCATTCTCACCTTCTAAAACCTGAACCATAATAGGTGCAGAGATCATATACGCCACCAAAGGTTCATAAAACTCACGACCTTTATGCTCGGCATAAAACCCTTCGGCTTCTTCTCGCGTTAAGCGCTTCATTTTAGCCGCAACAATACGTAAACCATGCTCTTCAAAACGCTGGTAAATTTTACCAATTAAATTTCTCGTCACCGCATCGGGCTTTATTATGGAGAATGTTCTTTGCACGTAACTACCCTCTTTAAATTTTAGTCGGGATATTTTAACAACTATTCACCAAACCTGCACAAAAACAAAAAAACCCGACACAAAGTCGGGTTTAAATTGAAGTGCGACTTAAATCTTTAAACAGTAAATGACTCGCCACACCCACAGCTGTCTTTGACTTTAGGGTTATTGAAAGAGAAGCCTTCATTCAAAAGGCTCTCTTGAACATAGTCAATTTCCATGCCTTCAATGTTTTGCAAACTCTTTTCATCCACAATCACTTGAACACCAAAGCTCTCAAACACCGCATCGCCTTCTTGAATATCATCGGCATAATCTACTACATAAGAAAAACCCGCACATCCACTGACCTTTGTGGCCACACGCAACCCAATACCATGACCACGTTTTTCAAGCATCTTCTTAACTCTGTCCGATGCGGCTTGCGTCAATGTGACTGCCATACTTTTTACTCACCTTTTAAATATTGATTTATTTATTCAATGGCAACGATCGCCTAGTCGAATAAAACTTCTTTTTGCGGTACTTCCGCTCTTTTATCTAAAATACTCTGCAATGTAATGCCTTTTAAAAAATCATCAATCATATGACTTAAATCAGACCATAACTCATGCGATAAACACTCATTGCCACCGTTGCAATTACCTCGTCCCGTGCACTTTCGTGCATCAACTAACTCGTCCACAGCATGAATAATTTCACTTACTGAAATCTCCTCTGCACCACGACTTAAGCGGTAACCACCGCCAGGCCCACGCGCACTGGAGACCAAGCCTGCTTTTTTTAACTTTGAAAACAACTGCTCTAAATATGAGAGCGAAATACCTTGTCGATCAGAAATCAAAGAGAGCGTAATCGCTCCCTTACTTTGGTTTAAAGCGATATCAATCATTGCGGTAACCGCATAACGCCCTTTGGATGTTAACTTCATAATAACTCGAATTAATTATATTTAATGGGTTGAATTCTATAATAACCCACCATTTAACTCAAGAATTATTCTGATTTTAAATGCGCCGCTTGAATAGGATCATTTGGCTCCAAAACCACATCATCCAACTTGGGCAACCTAGTGTCGATCCGTTTTCCACCTAATCTTTCAAGCTCTTGTGCCAACGCATCCATCTTTTCGTCCTGAACTTGAATATGGTCCAACAAACTGTAAATCGCCTTTTCCACAGGATCGGCCATCTCTTGCCCCACACCATAGGCATCAAACCCTATTTTTTCAGCCATTTTAGCTCGACGCTTTTCTAAATCATTGTCTTTTTGATCGACCTCTCGCCCCGGGATTCCAACCACTGTTTTACCCGCCGCAACCGGTTTAACCACCACCGCATTAGAGCCAACTCGCGCATTATCTCCAATGGTAATCGGGCCAAGTACCTTGGCACCAGCACCCACAACCACTCCATTGCCCAACGTGGGGTGACGCTTGCCTTTCTGCCAAGAAGTACCGCCCAGAGTCACACCATGATACAGCGTACAGTCATCACCAATTTCGGCCGTTTCACCAATCACCACACCCATTCCATGATCAATAAAAAAACGTTCACCAATTTTAGCTGCTGGGTGAATCTCAACCCCCGTTAACCAACGAGCAATGGTCGAAATAAAACGCGCCACCCACTTAAGCCCAAGGTTCCAAAACCAGTGTGCCAAACGATACCATAAAATAGCATGCACCCCAGGGTAGGTCGTCAAGACCTCAAAGGTATTTCGTGCAGCAGGGTCTCGGTCAAAAACAATACGAAGATCCGATTTTAATCGTTTAAACATCGTCCTTTTTTCCTGGTGTTAACGCCTTTCGTTGCGCAGCCGATAAAATGCCTCTTAATATATCAATCTCTTTTACATCCAGCTGCGCTCGATTATACAAACGACGCATACGGCGCATAAAACGCGCATTTTTATCGGGATCTAAAAACTCAATATCTTGCAAGGCTTGAAACAAGTGCTCATAAAACCCCTCCAATTGCTCCGTATTAGCTAATTTTGCACGATCATTTTTGACGTGAACAGAACGTACATTAGAGGCCATCAAACACTCATAGGCAAATACCTGAACGGCTGCACTAATATTCAAAGAGCAGTAGGTTGGGTTGGATGGAATATGACTTAAATAATGACACTTATCCATCTCCACATTACTCAGACCCGAATCTTCACGGCCAAAGACCAATGCCACATCGCCATCATCAACGGTCTCCAGTGCCAATTTAGCCGTTTCACGCACATCCAACTGAGGCCACGACACTTTTCGTAAACGCGCACTTGCACCAAAAACCAGTTTAGTCCCCACCAAAGCCTCATCAATCGTGCTCACCACTCGAGCACTGTCCAATACATCGGCCGCACTAGAAGCTCTTGCTGATGCGACCTGACTCGGAAACTCTTTAGGATTTACGAGCACCAACTGGCTTAATCCCATATTTTTCATTGCCCGAGCAATCGCACCAATATTACCAGGGTGAGAGGTTTCAATTAACACCACGCGAATATTTGCCAACCCAGAATTCAGACTGTAGTCCTCAATCATGTTCTCTTTCCGTTATAATCTATCAAATTTTTTTAAAAAACTAATCGTGCCGTTTTTATTATCGCATGTAAACCACATATATAATAAACAAAACATAACGACTCAACGAGCCGTTCAAATAGCTAGTAACAACTCAGGTTGCCCCTGAAGCTCGTCAGTTCAAAACAAAATTAAACAACAAAAGGCTACACAATGCACCCACTTCTTAACATCGCAACCACAGCCGCGCGAGCAGCCGGCGGCAATATTATGCACCACCTCGCCCGTATCGACCAACTAAACGTTGAATACAAAGGCAAAAACGACTACGTAAGTGAAGTGGACAAAGAAGCCGAAAATACAATTATTAAAACCATTCAAAAATACTATCCAGAGCACGCTATCTTAGCCGAGGAGAGTGGGCTTAAAAAGGCTAAAAAAACTAAATACGGCTTATCTGATGTTGAATGGATCATCGACCCACTAGATGGTACCACCAACTTTCTGCATCAGTTTCCACAATTTTGCGTCTCCATCGCCATCAAAGAAAAAGGCAAGCTCACCCATGCGGTTATCTTTGATCCTGTGCGTGATGAAATGTTTACCGCCAGCCGTGGCCGAGGTGCTTTTTTAAACAACTCTCGTATCCGAATCAGCCAACAAAAAACACTCAACAACGCACTACTGGCCACAGGCTTTCCTTATCATGACTTTAGCTACCTAGACAGCTACATGAATAGCTTAAAATCCTTTATAACCAGCACCGCTGGTATACGCAGAGCAGGCTCTGCAGCACTGGACTTAGCCTACGTGGCCTGTGGTCGAGTTGACGGCTATTGGGAGTTTAATCTAAAACCATGGGACATCGCTGCAGGCGCGCTCATCGTACAAGAAGCCGGTGGTTTAGTGACCGACTTTAAGGGGGGGGAAGATTATTTAACCAGCGGCAACATCCTGACTGCTAACCCAAAACTTTACAAAGAGATGGCACAAACCATTACTAAAACTATTCCGAAAGAACTGCGTACCTAAATAAAATCAAGCATTCATAAATACGCATACAAAAAAAGAGGAGGGAAGATAAAACCCTCCCCCACCTCTATGCGGTAGACAAACAATAAGACATCAAAATCGCATCTTCTCGTATTTCAATCAACTCGGCCAGTTCATCATCCCAGCATTTTGCACGATAATATTTTTTACGAATGCCGTCTTGATGAAAGCCAAGAGATTGATAGAGCTTAAGGGCGGGTTGATTGCTCTCTCTCACTTCGAGCAGAGCCGTTTGATAGTTGTTTTCTTGAAGTTTAGCTAGAATTTTTTTGAGCGCATCCTTAGCAATGCCTTTGCATTGATACTCAGGAACAACGCAAACATTTAAAATATGCGCTTCATCTAATACTGGCAAGATACAGCAGTACCCTAGCTTTTTTCCTTCAGCACTGTAAAAAAGATAATTAAGCCCTTGCTCTAGACTGTTTTCAAACCCCCTAGCACTCCACGGAAAATCATACGATCGTTGCTCGAGCGCCAACACCCAAGATAAATCGACTTCTTGCATCGGATCTAAATAGCTAAACATGGCCATTTTTGAGTTGCTAGATAGCATTAGACAGCGCAACTACAGCACTGTAAAACGTTTTTTTGGCGTAAGGATCGGCCAGCATGGATTCTAAATCGGGTACGTTAACAACATGTACACCCTCTTGCAACTGTTCCGAAATAACATGTTCATCATCCATACACAGCACCCAATCGACACCCAGCTCAATCACCTCTTCTATGGTTGAAAAAATCATCTCTTCTTGCACAAGGTGTGCTGTATCAAAAAAGACAATTTGAGATTCATCCCAATCAAAAGCGAGCATAATATTTTGCCAAAGTTGCCACGCCTGATGCGTTTCATTTTGCCAAATTTTATCTAACCCTGCCCCCAACACCACCACATGCATAAGCTCAACCATAGGTTCACTCTTTGCCAGCACGCTCTCATAAGATGCAGATGGTTTTTCTAGCTGTGCAGACATGGGTTTTTGAACTTGTTTTTGTTCAGCCTCACAAGAGGGGGGGGAGAAAATTTGAGCCTTAGGGTTGGCTTCCCAATTTACCCCCCCTATTTGCTCAAACAAGGCATTTGAAAAGTGTACTTTAGACATGAAAACCCTTCATTTTTTCTCCTCTTACCTTTTATACAGAGGCTTGCGGGTGATTTTTTACGAGTTCATCCGCTATTTTATTTAAGGCATTTACATACGCTTTGGCCGAGGCCAGTACGATATCGGTATCCGACCCCATGCCATTAACAATGCGCCCGCCTTTTTCGAGTCGCACCGTCGTTTCGCCAAGTGCATCGGTACCATTTGTGACGTTGCTGACCGAATACAACTCTAAGGTTGTGCCTGATTTAACGAGGGATTCAATGGCTTTAAAGGTGGCATCGACTAATCCACCTCCATCAGAAGAGGCGCTGAACTCTTTGCCCTCTATCCATAAAGTCACCTCCGCTTGTGAGGGTTCGCCGGTTTCCATTGATGCTTTAAGCGAGATCAAACGGTAACAATCATTTTCGACACGTTGATTGTTATTATCAGTCACCAGTGATTGCAGGTCTTCATCATAAATTTCATGCTTACGATCCGCCAACTCTTTAAAGCGCATAAAGGCATCATTTAGCTCTTGTTCGGTTTCAAACTCAATGCCTAACTCTTCTAAACGTGTTTTAAATGCATTGCGCCCCGAATGCTTGCCCATCACCATTTTATTGGTGCTCCAGCCCACATCTTCGGCACGCATAATTTCATAGGTTTCACGATGCTTTAATACGCCGTCTTGATGAATACCCGACTCATGTGCAAATGCATTGGCGCCCACAATGGCTTTATTGGGTTGCACAGCAAACCCTGTAATATTGGCGACCAAACGTGATGTGGCTAAAATTTCTTGTGTATTGATGCGCGTGTCTACCGCAAAGATATCTTGACGCGTTTTAATCGCCATCACCACCTCTTCTAAAGCGGTATTTCCTGCACGCTCTCCCAAGCCATTCAAGGTACACTCCACTTGACGCGCACCATTTCTCACGGCGGCTAAGGAGTTGGCCACAGCCAAACCTAAATCGTTATGACAGTGTGCCGAAAAAATAGCTTTATCGGAGTTAGGAATGCGTTCAATCAACGCTTTAAACAGGTTACCAAATTGGTTGGGCACGTTATAGCCCACGGTGTCTGGAATATTAATAGTGGTCGCACCCGCATCAATGGCGGCCTCAATCACTCGGCATAAAAAATCTAGCTCAGAACGTCCTGCATCTTCGGGTGAAAACTCAACATCATCGGTAAAATCCCGCGCTCGCTTAATCGCCCATACAGCACGTTCCACCACTTGCTCGGGACTCATGCGTAACTTTTTTTCCATATGAATGGGAGAGGTGGCAATAAAGGTATGAATACGCCCTGCATTGGCAGTTTTAATCGCTTCGCCCGCTCGAACAATGTCGTTTTCAACGGCACGTGCTAATCCACAAACAATGGAGTCTTTAACTACTGAAGCAACCGCTTGAACCGACTCAAAGTCACCTTGACTGGCCGCAGGAAAACCCGCTTCAATAATATCAACACGCAGTTTTTCAAGCTGCTTAGCAATCCGAATTTTCTCCTCTTTAGTCATCGAGGCACCCGGGCTTTGCTCACCATCACGCAAGGTTGTATCAAATATAACTAGATGATCTTTCATACATTATCTTCCTTGTTGTCGACTGTATTAACCTTACTGTCAGTCTCTTTTAAGTCCGCTTGCTTTACCTCATTCACATCAGACTCACGTTGTTGCTTACGCAGTACACGTGTTTTCTTTAGTGTTACCAAGGTCACAACTGGCCCTGAGAGCGTATAGGTTAAGAAGATAATAAATAGAAAAGTCGGTGGCTCTAGAGTAATAATGACAAACACCAGCACCACGATTAATAAGGTCACAAAAGGCACTTTGTCTTTTAAATTAAGCTCTTTAAATGAACTAAAGCGAACATTGCTAACCATCATTAACCCAACAACAAGCGTCAAAATCAAAGCGATAATAGGCAATGCTTGGTTTTCCAGCTGGTTAGCCTCAACCATCCAAATCAAAGCCGCCAGTACACCCGCAGCGGCTGGACTTGGTAACCCCTGAAAGTAGCGTTTATCTGCAATGCCAACTTGCGTATTAAAGCGCGCTAAACGCAATGCCGCCGCGACGGTGTAAATAAAAGCTATTAACCAACCCAACTTTCCAAAGTCATGCAACACCCACTGAAACATCAAGAGTGCAGGTGCCAGCCCAAAAGAGATCATATCTGACAAACTGTCGTACTCCGCCCCAAAAGCACTGCACGAGTTTGTCATTCGAGCAATTCGGCCATCCAACCCATCCAACACCATCGCGACTAAAATGGCAATTGCGCCCAGTTCAAAATTACCTTGAATTCCAGCAATCACAGCATAAAAACCTGCAAACAAGGCCGCAGTTGTCATTAAGTTGGGAAGCAGATAAATCCCTTTTTCAAATGGTTTCATAACATCACTTTTTTTAAAAAATTATACGTTCGGATTATTCTATCAACTTCTGTTAAAAACACATTATATAAATAAACTCTGTGTTTTAGGTGTATTGGCAAAATACGTAGCGGCTCCCGAAAAGGAGATTGGCTCAATAAAATCACTTTGCTGGTACCCCATTAGGTCAATTGTCATTTGGCAAGCAGTCATACTCACACCCAATTCCAAACAAAGTTCGCGTAACTCTTCTACAGGCACCTGCCCTTCCATGAGCATCTGCTTTTTAAATCCCCACGTTGCGAGCTTTGCTGCACCGGGTAACGTCCAAACCAAACCAGGAAGGACTTTATTCCAGTCAACCGCCCGAAGCCAGTCAGGGCCAACAGGGCTCTTCATCACCATTCCAGGGTTTCCCAAAGGAGATACTTTCAGCCCACTGGTATCTTTTAATAAACAATTTAAACCGTAAAAGGTAAAGAACAACTCAACCTTTTTATCCATTGCGGCCGCCGTACTGGCTAGAATAAACACGGGATAAGCCCAGTCTAAGGTGCCTTTTGTCTGTATGATGCTTAACTGCTCTGATGGCGATTCATCCATTTTTACCCCCCCCCTCTTTACCTAAAGACATGTTATGTTTTCGCCACACTTTAAACTCAATAAAAGGCTGCTCTTGCTGCAAAACCCACTCTAGTTGCTGTTGCTGACAAAAGGCCGGAATATCTTTTACCCCCCCCTTATCCGTTAAAGCTAATAAAAACACACTTGACTCATCTGGATATTGAGTCAATGCTTTCTTAAGCTTAATCACTGGCATAGGACAGGCTAATCCCTTACTATCTACTATAATATTCACAACACCCTCTTGGAAATCGTATTACTGAGACTCAATGAACACTCAACTTTTTCGTCTAAAACTATTAAGTGCGCCATTTTATCACTTCTTAATCGGTCTGCTCATATCATTCCTGCCTGTATCCTTAGTCAACGCAGCTACACCACCCGATTTAGGCTCTTCTGATTTAATTGAATACAATATTGAATTGGAACAAAAACTAGGACGCGCATTCAGTACCGCACTTCATACACAATACGATCTAAACTACGATCCTGATGTGGTCGCCTATATTCGAAAAATAGGGCATGAGATGGCAAGCCAAATTGGTGAGTCTCGTCCCTTTCGATTTTATGTAATAGATAACCCAAGCATCAATGCCTTTGCAGGGCCAAACGGTATTATAGGTATTCATACGGGGCTTATTTCTGCGGCTAAAAGCGAAGACGAACTGGCCGCTGTCATCGCACACGAAATTGCACACATCACCCAAAATCATATATCAAGAGGACACGAAACCAACAGTAAGCAAAGCAGTATAAACACCTTTGCAACCATTCTGGCGGCCATGTTAATTGGTATGTACGACAGTTCTGCTGTATACCCAACCCTTATTGCAGGCATGAGTTTGGACATTGAACGGCAGCTCAAAAACTCTCGTTTGCATGAGTCCGAAGCCGATCATATTGGAATTAAGTTCCTCAGCCAAGCAGGATACAACCCACATGCCATGGGCTATTTTTTTGAGCGACTTGCAAAAGATAGCCAAAATAACCCCGCTCAAATACCTGAAATTTTACGTTCACACCCTGTTACAGAACGCCGTATTGCCGAGTCTGAAAATCGAGCAGCAAACCTGCCCGTACAACAGCCCAAAAGAGATAATAATGATTTAATACTCATTCAACTTAGACTAAAGCAAGCAAATCAAGACTCCAATAGCTCCCTCTCTGATAACACCTTAACCCACGATGAAACTTGCTACAAAAACAGCCTAAAAGTACCTTCCTCCAACAAGCCCTTCAATATTCAATGTTTACAAACATTGGTAAAAAATAACCCAAATCGTATTATGTATACCACGCAATTACTGCACGCCATCGTGCAACAGGAATTAAACGCGCCCAACCTCATGCTCTTTGCAAACCATCAAGCCGACTACCTCATGGAACTTTATCCAAATAATACGGCCATATTAATGTACTACACCAATTTTTTGCTTTATCAAAACAATGATGAAAAAGCCGTTGAACTATTAAAAACACACACCGAAAACCAGCGATACACCTATCAAGCCTATAAAAAGCTCTCCGAAATTTACGCTCAAAAACAACAAACGGCTGAAGCATACTATTTTTTAGCCCTTGCTCAATTCAATATTGGCAACCTCAAAAGAACTCGATATTTACTCAAGCAAGCAAAAAAAACAGCGAATACAAACTTAAAACAACAAATTTCTTTTTTTAAGCATAAAAACGGCAAGCTATTGAAAGATAAACAAATAATCATTCCCTAATATATCC
>WFQP01000020.1 GCA_015487015.1 Thiomicrorhabdus sp. | reverse complement strand
ATTACTCAGTATTGCGATGCTTTGGTTGCAACGAGTACGTTAATTTTTAGAGTGCTTTATTCTGTGACCAGTTGCGCCATTTTGTAAACGCCTTTTTCTCCCCCCAGCTGTTTCGCTAAAAAGGGCAGGCTCTCTTCCATTGCTTGCCATAATGTCCACGGTGGATTAATAACAATCATGCCGCTGGAGGTCATGCCACGTTCTGAAGTATCGGGCTGTAATCCCAATTCAAAGAGTTGAATATTACGAATGCCACTGTGCTGGATGTCATTTAACATCTTCTGAATGGTTTGGCGTTTAACCACGGGGTACCAAATAGCATAAGTGCCTGTGGCAAAGCGTTTATGGCTGGCGATGAGTACGTCCACCACACGTTCATAATCCTGCTTAACTTCATAAGGAGGGTCAATTAAAACCAGCCCTCTGCGCTCTTTAGGGGGTAAAGAGGTAATCGCTTTTTGAAATCCATCTTGATTGAATTGTTTAATACGGCGATCTTGCTGAAAATTATCGGTAAGCGTTTCAATTTCACGTGGGTGAAGTTCACAAAAACTTAAGCGGTCAAATTCTCGGGTTAGGTTGGCGGCAATCCAAGGTGAGCCTGGGTAATAATCTAGGTTTTGGCTGTTATTTTCTTGATTGCATTGTTGAATAACCTGTTTATAACGCGCAATAGGGGGGGGTAAAATTTTGGATTGCCAGAGTGGCGCAATACCATTAAGGTACTCTTCATTTTTTTGAGACTCACTGTCCGAAAGCTTATAAAGTCCCGGCCCTGAATGCGTGTCTAAATAGAAGTACGGTTTGGGCTTTTGTGCCAAATAATCCAGCGTATGAACGAGAATAGCGTGTTTTAACACGTCGGCAAAGTTACCAGCGTGGTAGGCGTGTAAATAACTAAGCATTGGTGAGGCCTCTCATACAACGCCTTCTATAAGCTTTTCAACCTCAGCGACTTTTTGCCAAACTAACTCGGCATCCCCTCGCGCTTCAATATTTAATCTTAATAGAGGTTCTGTATTGGAGGAGCGGATGTTCATGCGCCATTGTGCAAACTCTAGGCTCAGACCATCGGTTTCATCAATGCTTGGGTTTTCGGGTGCAAAGTGTTCCTGAATACGCTTTAAAATAGCGGGTGCATTTTGTACGGTATAGTTTATTTCACCACTGCATGGAAAGGCTTGTACTCTTTCGGCCACCAGTTGTGATAAAGGTTTGCCTGTTTTACTGAGCAGTTCAGCAATCAGTAACCAAGGAATCATACCGCTGTCACAATAGAAAAAGTCTCTAAAGTAGTGATGCGCAGACATTTCCCCCCCATAGATAGCATCCTCTTTTCGCATGCGCTCTTTAATAAAGGCGTGGCCTGTTTTTGACTGAATAGCTTGCCCGCCAGCTTGAGTCACTTGTTCAATGGTGTTCCAAGTTAAGCGTGGATCATGAATGATCTTTTCATTGGGAGAGTGTGCCAGTAAGGTTTCGGCCAATAGCCCAACCAGATAGTAGCCTTCAATAAATTGCCCTTTTTCATCAAAGAAAAAGCAACGATCAAAATCACCATCCCACGCAATCCCCATATCGGCTTGATGTTTGATAACGGCCTCTTGAGTTGCTTTTTGGTTCTCTAAAATCATGGGATTGGGTACGCCATTTGGAAAGTTTCCATCGGCATCATGGTGTATGTTGACTGTGTTAAAGGGTAGCTTGGGAAGCAGTTGGTCTAAGGTTGGTCCTGCGGAGCCATTTCCTGAATTGAGTACTAACTTAAGCGGTTTGAGTGCTTTGAGATTAATGTAGGTTAGTAAGTGTGCAATGTAAGCGTCTTTGCATGGCTTAGAGAGTAGGTCTCCTTTGGTTAAAGCAGGGGGGGGGAAATTTTGATTAAGGATTCGCTGTTCAATACTTTTTAAACCAGAGTCACCACTGATGGGTACCGAGCCTTTGGCAACTAATTTCATGCCATTGTAGCCTTTTGGGTTATGACTTGCTGTCACCATAATACCGCCGTCGGCTTGGTAGTGTGGCGTGGCAAAGTAGACTTCTTCTGTACCACATAGGCCTATATCAATCACATCTACCCCCGCGTCCAACAAGCCTTGAGAGAGTGATTGGGCAATTTCTGGACTTTCTAGGCGAATGTCGTAGCCAATCACGACTTGTTTAGGATTGAGTTCAGCTGCATAAGCTTGACCTATTTGATAGGCCAGTTCAGGGTTCAAGTCTTCGGGAACTTTGCCGCGAATGTCATAAGCTTTAAAGGCGTTTAAAGTCGTCTGAGTCATTTTATTGTTAACGTCCAATACCATAGTAAGTAAATTGATTTTCTTGAATCCACTGTTTGTCGTACAAATTGCGTCCGTCCAAAATCAGTGGGGTGTTCATATTATGTTTTAGCTTGTCTAAGTCGGGCGATAAAAAAGGTTGCCATTCGGTGACGACGCACAAGGCATCTGAGTTGTCAGTGGCCTCATACATCTCACTTGAAATAAGTAGGCGCTTTTGTTGCTCTAAAGAGATGTTTTCTCGCATCCACATCATAAACTGAACATCCAGCATGGGATCAAATATTTGTACCGTGGCACCTTGATTTAAAAAGGCTTTAATCAGGGTTAAGCTTGGCGCCCCTTCGATGGAAGTGGAGTTTGGTTTATAGCTGATGCCCCAGAGAGTGATGATTTTATCTTCAATATGGCAGTTAAAGTGTTGCCATACTTTTCGAAAGAGTGCCTCTTTTTGCTGTTCATTAATACGAAGCACGGCTTCCAATAATCCTTCTTTGGCATCGGAAGGGTTAATGATTTGATGAATCCGACACAGGTCTTTGGCAAAGTGCGTACCACCAAAGCCAATACCAGCATACAGATAAGAAGAACCAATGCGATTATCTGAGCCAATGCCTTGGCGAACCTCTTCAATGTCTGCCCCTAGAGACTCCGCCGCCAGTGATAGCTCGTTCATGAGTGAAATACGAGTGGCTAACAT
>WFQP01000019.1 GCA_015487015.1 Thiomicrorhabdus sp. | reverse complement strand
CCCAAATAGGTGAACCATTTTTCCATACGCTACCTGGCTTTAAAAAAATTTGATTCGTTACATCAACCTTTAAAGCAAGGGCACTGGATTCGACTTGATATGTTTTGAAAATATCTTTTGCTGGAACCCCTTTAATTTTATCTAAAAATTGGTATTCAGCTTTATAACGAGAGAAGTTAACAATAAGTGTTTTAAAAGGCATCTTGGGATCATAGGAGTTTTCAAACGAAACACCTCTCACCACATCTAAGCGATAGTATTGATCTTGATCACACAATTCAGGGAAGTTTTGTAATACAAATTTATTAGCCATCCAGCCTCCCTTTACTTAATTGAAAAAAAAGCGTTAGAAGCTGAATAATTAGGAAGGGTTTAATCCAGAGCTGGATTATCAAATAATTTTGTAGATTCTCATTTAATTTTGTAATTATTAAATAATTTTGGAGTTTACAACAACGACCCAAAGGGTCATCCGCAAAAAAACCAGATGGCGATGGATTCATGGCGGTAACTAATAAGCAGTCTGCTGGAAATCGTACTTGTTGATTTACGCGAGAGATATCCACATATCGAGCTTCAAGCGGTTCTCTAAGCGCTTCCAGCACATTACGATTGAACTCGGGTAACTCATCTAAAAATAGAATTCCATGATGTGCCAATGAAATTGCACCTGGCTTGGGGTAAGAACCTCCTCCAACTAAAGCGGCCGAAGAGGAGGTATGATGGGGGCTAACATAGGCTCGCTGATGAAACCCTTGCACTCGAATATCTGAATTTGAAATGGAGCGAATCGCAGCCGACTCAATCGCTTCTTCATGTGTTAAAGGGGGGAGTAACGTAACCAAACGAGAGGCCAACATGCTCTTTCCTGAGCCCGGCGGCCCCACCATAATTAAAGAGTGATGACCACTTGCACAAATTTCTAATACCCGTTTGGCTTGGTACTGGCCCACCACATCCGATAAATCATTTTCATACACCAATGACTCTAACGATGCTTTTAATGAATTCATTGTCGGTTGTGGAATCGATTCACCCAACAAGACTCGACAAACCTCTTTTAAATCATTGACCAAAATAAAGTCTGCTCGGTGGCTGTCATCCAATAAAGAGACCGATGCCTCCTCATGATTACCCATCGGTAATATACAAAATCGAGAAGCTTCTTGAGCCGCTAACACACTTGGCAAAACGCCTTTTACAGGGCGAATAGAGCCATTTAAAGCAAGCTCCCCAATCAACTCAAAATTAGATATATTTACCGCATTTAACTGCCCTGTAGCGATGAGAATACCAATGGCGATCGGTAAATCATAACGCCCTCCTGACTTAGGTAGGTCCGCAGGCGCTAAATTAACCGTAATTTTTTTAGGTGGAAATTCAAAACCTGAACTTAATAATGCACTGCGAACACGGTCTTTACTCTCTTTCACAGAAGCTTCAGGCAACCCCACAATCGAGAATGAAGGCAAGCCATTACTCGCATGAACCTCCACCAAAACCTTGGGAGAATCAATGCCACTTAACGCCCGACTTGTAATCTCGGCAAGATTCATACACACTCCTTGCTTACTTTTCTAATTCGGAGACCACTTTCTCAAGCGCTTCAAGCTTTTGGCGTGTTTTTGCTAAAACTGCCACCTGAACATCAAACTCTTCACGACTGACTAAATCCATTTTCTCTAACGAGCGCGATAAAATAACCTTTACTTGATCTTTTATTCCAGAAGGAACGTTTCCAACACCTTGAGGAATAATTTCCGCTATTTTTTTAGCCATCTCTTCTAACTGACTTGGGTTAAGCATACATTGCTCCTAATCGATTACTCATTTCAAATTTTTCTAAAAAATAGGTAGTCAAACTATACTCGGTTCTCCCTATTTATACTACTCAAAATATAAAACGCTAAAAATTTTTACTCTCTGTTCATAAGCTTTTTAAACGCTTTTTAAGCATAGAATAGATACCTAGTCTTCCGACTTTTATTCATGTTAAAATCATAAGCTAAACTGCTACCATTTTAGAAAAGGTCTAACGTTATTATGATCGTTAATGTGCAAGATGCCCCCCAAAAAGCCATTCGTATTTTTGATCGACTTGTCGAAACCTTTAAAGAGCAAAAGATCAATCCAAGCCCTTTAAATTATTATGTTTGGTACCAATACGTTAAAGGTAATATCCCAGCTTTGCGTCAAGAGATGGATGCCATCCTAAACGATCCTTTTGGCTATAATGACCGAGTCGGAAAACGACTGTATGATACCTATTTACTAGAGCAAGATGAGAACACCAGCGAATTTGACCGTGCATTTAGACGCTTAATTGATGCCATGGTTAAAAAAATGAATGCTTGGAGCGACAAACTCGAGAGCCATACTCAACAACTTGATGAGTGCTCAAGCCAACTTTCCAACCCCAACCTCAACAGTGAAGAAATTCAACGCATTACCAATACCGTCATAACCGCTGCATCCTCCATTAAAGAAGGCTCTCTTAATATTCAAGATGAAATGCTGCGTAATGCCGAGGCGGTTCAAGAGCTTCGTAAACAGCTACAGGAAGCACAAGCAGAAGCCTTAACCGATGAACTCACTCAAATAGGAAACCGAAAAGCCTTTAATAACGCCATTGAAGAACTTATCTTGGAAGCACAGGAGACTCCAGAAAACCTGTGCTTAATTCTTTGTGACATAGACCACTTTAAACAATTTAATGACACTTATGGACATTTGGTGGGAGACAGCGTTTTACGCTACTTTGCAAATACCATGCAAAAAGATAAAAAAGAGACTGAAACTATTTGTCGCTATGGCGGAGAAGAATTTGCTATTTTGCTCATCAATTCGAATCTCGACGAAGCCATTGAACGCTCTCATAATATCCGAAAAGCCATACAATCTGCACACTTAAAGCGCAAGAACAGCTCTGAAGCTCTTAAAACCATTACTGCTTCCTTTGGTGTTGCCTGTTACCAAGGAAGCATTGAAACAACACAAGATTTTATTGATCGAGCTGATCAAGCACTCTATCAAGCCAAAAATTCAGGTCGAAACTGCGTAATTGATGAAAGACAGCTATCACCTGAAAAATCCTGACGATCATGCTTTATTTAGAGGATTTAATAAGCAAGGTATCCACACCCAGTTTCCGTAGCTCATTTCGTTGCTTATTCATCAATAAACGATCTGAAAAAGGGCCTACTCTTAAGCGATAATAGGTTCGACTTCCCTTCGTTAAAGCCGAAATTTCTAACCGTTGCCCGTGCTTTTTTAAACGACTCACCTCTTTCATAGCAACCAATTTTGAACCAAAAGAACCCGCTTGAATATAATAGGGTTGCTCAAGTGCAACAGAGATCAGCTCCGCTTCCACAATAACCTCTGTTTGACTTAATCCTTGATAAAAAGAGTAATCAACCTCAGTATCCTTCTCTCGCACTTCTTTCTCATTTGAAAGAACTGGCTCACTCCCCTGACCAGACAAGGGCTTAGAAATATTCTCGGCCTGTATTACAAATTCTATTTCAACTTCTGATGTGGGTGCTTCTTCAAGGTTTACAGTCGATTGAGGTGCAAGGCTCTCTACCAATTCAGACGATTTTTTCTCTTGAAAAACAAAGTGCTTTACCACAAAAAAAACAGCCATAAACATCACTGAAACCAATAACGCTACCCCCCAAATCAAAAAAGGAGAGCGACTTTCTATCGCACTCTCCTCTTGCTGAGACTTTCGCTGAAACGATTGCCGATGGCCATGGCCATGTCGATAATCTCGCGCCACTTACATACTCTCTGGTGCAGAAACACCCAAAATGGCTAATCCATTTTGCAAGACCTGCTTCACAGCACTAATCAATGTTAAACGTGCCTGACGGACACTCTCTTCCTCAACAATAAATTGACTTGCATTGTAATAAGAGTGCAAGGCATGGGCTAAATCTTTTAAATAATAGGCAATTTGATGCGGTTCATACACCAGTGCTGCACGTGCAACAATATCGGGGTATTTAGCTAACTCTGTCGCAATATGTGTCTCTTGTGTGCTATTTAGGCAACCCAACACTGCCAAGCCCGCCTTCTGATCAAATACATAACCTTTTTCTTCAGACTGAGCCAATACTCGACAAATACGAGCGTGCGCATATTGAATATAGTAAACGGGGTTTTCATTAGATTTTGAGACCGCAAGATCCAAGTCAAAATCCATATGCTGCTCTGACTTACGCTGTACATAAAAGAAACGTGCGGCATCACAGCCAACTTCATCTCGTAGCTCTCTTAAGGTTACAAACTGTCCACTTCGGGTAGACATCGCAAGTTTTTCCCCCCCCTTATATAAAATAGCAAATTGAACCAATAAGACTTCAAGCGCCTCGGGGTTTGTATCCATCGCTTGCATCGCAGCTTTTACTCTTGGTACATAACCATGATGATCGGAACCCCAAATATCAATTAAGAGATCAAAACCACGTTCTAACTTATTAAAGTGATAAGCGATGTCTGAAGCAAAATAGGTTTTTAAGCCATTCTCTCGCACAACAACACGATCTTTTTCATCACCATAATCGGTTGAGCGAAACCAGAGGGCACCCCCTTTTTCATAAATTTTATCGGCCGCCTGTAACTTCTCAATCGCAGCATCAATCACACCAGTATTCATTAACGCACGTTCCGAAAACCACTGATCAAACGTCACACCAAAACCAGATAAATCCTCTTTAATATCAGACAATATGGCATCCACAGCGGAACTAAAAACTGCTTCGTAATGCGTAGCACCCAGTAAGTTTTTAGCCTTCACAATCAAGTCATCAATATGCTTCTCTTTATCACCGCCCTCTTGACCTTCATCAGCATGAACCCCTGCAAATACCTCTAGAGCTGTACACTTTAAGGTGTCACCAAAATGGGCTTGCAAGTCTTTACTGATCTCATAGATATAGTCTCCCTTATACCCATTACTAGGAAAAACAAGCGATTCTCCACACAGTGATAAATAACGTAACCAAACAGAGGTAGCTAAAATATCCATTTGGCGACCAGCATCGTTCACATAATACTCTTTAGATACGTTAAAACCGGCGACCGCCAATAAATTAGCCACACTGGCACCATATGCCGCACCACGACCATGCCCAACATGCAAAGGGCCTGTTGGATTGGCAGACACAAATTCAACCAAAACAGAACGCCCCTGCCCAACATTACACTGACCAAAATTAGCCGCTTGCGCCAGCACCGTATTCACCACACTAAACTTGGCCGAATCATTCACAAAAAAGTTAATAAAACCGGGGCCTGCAATTTCAACCTTTTCAATCAAAGGTTCATCCACCACAAGCTCAACAATCTTTTCCGCCAGTGCTCGTGGCGGCAACCCTGCTGCTTTGGTGAGCATCATCGCCAAGTTAGTCGCAAAATCACCATGCGTTTTATCTCGAGTATTCTCAACATTCACCCTCGGATTGAGTGATTCAGGAATAATGCCCTGTTCTTTTAATTGTTGAACAACATCGGTCAATATTTGCGCAATTTTTTGCTTCATGTAAGGAGTCTCTGTATCATCTTGAGAAAGATTAAAAAAGGTATTTTAAGAACGATTTTTTCAAAAAATATTGTAAAAAATATAACCAGATATTTTACTAAATATAAAAGAGCTTAAGGATAAATTTCTAAAAATAGATTTTCAATTCCCCGTAACGTGCATCATAAAACTTAAGATAAGATTGAAAAACCTCTTTAAAATTCAAAGTTTTGAGACTTCCCCCCATTTCCGCTAAAATACACGGCTCTTTCTATCTCAAGATAATGGCACTCACATGACACCACGCGCACAACGTTTACAAACTTTAAAAGCTTTACTTAACGAACGCGTTGTCGTACTCGATGGTGCCATGGGCACGATGGTACAAGATCAGCACCTCACAGAGGAGGATTTTCGAGGCCAACGCTTTACCGATTATCATATGGATATTAAAGGAAACAACGATATTCTCGTCATCACCCAGCCTGATATTATTCGAGACATTCACCTAGCCTTCCTACGCCAAGGCGTTGATATTCTTGAAACCAACTCTTTTAATGCCACCACCATTGCACAAGCCGATTATGACATGGAGGAGTATGTATCAGAAATCAACTTAAAGTCAGCCATCATCGCACGAGAAGCGTGCGATATAGCCGAAGCTGAAGACGGTAAACCACGCTTTGTAGCCGGAGTTATTGGCCCAACAAACCGTACCGCATCCATCTCTCCCGATGTGAATGATCCTGGATTTCGAAATACCTGTTTTGACGAACTGGTCACCGCTTTTAAACAAGCAACCCATTCGCTACTCAAAGGTGGCGCCGATTTAATTATGATCGAAACAGTTTTCGATACATTAAATGCCAAAGCCGCAATTTTTGCCGTTAAAGCTGTTGAAGAAGAGGTAGGTTATGAAGTACCAATTATGCTTTCAGGAACCATTACTGATGCCTCTGGTCGAACCCTTTCAGGGCAAACAACCGAAGCCTTTTATAACGCTATTGCCCATGCCGAGCCGCTTTCGGTTGGACTAAACTGTGCATTAGGCCCTCAAGAACTACGACAGTATGTTGAAGAGCTCAGCCGCGTCTGTGAAGCCTATGTCTCCATCCACCCCAATGCAGGGCTCCCTAATGAGTTTGGTGAATACGATGAAACCCCCGAAGAGATGGCAGAAGAAATTGCCGTTTGGGCTGAACGAGGTTGGATCAATATTATTGGTGGGTGCTGTGGTACCACACCAGACCATGTTCAAGCAATGGCGGATGCCGCACAGAAATTTTCTTGCCGTAAAAAACCAAATATCCCACCTGCTTGCCGTTTATCCGGCTTAGAGCCGCTCAACATTGATGACAACAGTCTGTTTGTGAACGTTGGAGAACGAAACAATGTCACAGGGTCGGCCAAATTTAAACGCCTTATTATTGAAGACAACTACGAAGAAGCCATTGAAATTGCCGTTAAACAGGTTAATGATGGCGCTCAAATTATTGATGTGAATATGGACGAAGGCATGCTCGATGCCAAAGCCTGTATGCAAAAATTTTTAAACTTACTCGCTTCAGAGCCCGAAGCCTCTCGTGTCCCCATTATGATTGACTCCTCAAAATGGGAGGCGGTTGAAGCAGGATTAAAATGCATACAAGGAAAAGGTGTTGTTAACTCCATCTCACTTAAAGAGGGTGAAAAAGCCTTTATTCACCACGCAAAACTGGTCAAAAAATACGGTGCGGCAGCCATCGTCATGGCCTTCGATGAAGACGGACAGGCCGATACCTTTGAACGTAAAATTGAAATTTGCAAACGCTCTTATGATGTCCTGACCCAAAAGGTCAATTTTTTACCCCAAGACATTATTTTTGATCCCAATATTTTTGCGGTGGCGACGGGGATTGAAGAGCATAACAACTACGGCATGGACTTTATTAATGCCGTCACTTGGATTAAAGCCAATCTTCCTTACGCCAAAATTTCGGGCGGTGTCTCCAATGTCTCCTTCTCTTTTCGTGGCAACAACCCCGTACGTGAAGCAATTCACACCGTGTTTTTATACCATGCCATCAAAGAAGGCATGGACATGGGGATCGTTAATGCAGGTCAAATGGCGATTTATGATGACCTCCCAGAAAAACTTCGTTTAGCGGTAGAAGATGTGATTCACAATACCGATCCTGACGCGGGAGAACGGCTATTAGACGTTGCGGCAGAGTTTCGAGGGGACGGAACCGCCGCCAGTAAAGAAGCCGATTTAACATGGCGCGAAGCCTCCATTGAAAAGCGCATTGAACACGCTCTTGTTAAAGGGGTTACCGATTTTATTGAAGCCGATACCGAAGAAGCTCGTCAAAAACTTGGCGCACCTATTAACGTAATTGAAGGCCCTTTAATGGATGGCATGAACGTAGTGGGAGATCTATTTGGTGCCGGAAAAATGTTTTTACCCCAAGTGGTCAAATCTGCTCGGGTAATGAAACGTGCCGTGGCTTATCTTGACCCCTTTCTTGCCGCTGAAAAAGACAACACTCAAGCACGCGGAAAAATTGTCATGGCAACGGTTAAGGGGGATGTGCATGATATTGGTAAAAATATTGTTGGTGTGGTTTTGCAGTGTAACAATTTTGATGTCATTGATTTGGGTGTCATGGTGCCCGCTGAAAAAATTCTAGATACTGCCATTGCCGAAGGCGCGAATGTCATCGGACTTTCTGGCCTGATCACCCCCTCACTCGAAGAGATGGTCAATGTTGCTAAACTTATGAAAGAAAGAGGGATGAATTTGCCCTTATTGATTGGCGGAGCCACTACCTCAAAAGCACATACTGCCGTTAAAATTGAACCACAGTATGACCATCCTATTGTGTATGTAAAAGATGCCTCTCGTGCTGTTGGAGTAACACAAAGCCTCATCTCAAATGAATTAAAAGCCGATTTTGCCGCCAAAATTAAAGCAGAATATGAGGTCGTTCGTGAAGAACGCAAAGCGCGTTCCAAACAAGTCAAGCGAGTACCCCTGTCTAAAGCTCGAGAAAATTTGGCGATCAAAAATGAAGACTGGGAAAATTTCACCCCCATAAAACCCACTTTTCTAGGCGTAAAAGTCATCGAAGATTTTTCACTCCAAACCCTAGTCGAGCGTTTTGACTGGTCGCCCTTTTTTCAATCTTGGGAACTGCACGGCCTTTACCCAAGAATTTTAGACGATAAAGTGGTCGGAGAAGAAGCCAAAAAAGTCTTTGCTGATGCAAAAGTCATGCTCAAACAGATCATCGACGAAAAATGGTTAACCGCTAAAGCTGTTTATGGCTTTTACCCCGCCAACCGAGTCGGTGATGACATAGAAGTCTACACCGATGAAAGCCGAACCGAAGTGCTCTATCGCTTTCATCACATTCGTCAACAAGCAGAGAAAAAAAGAGGGGGGGCAAATAACTGCCTCTCGGACTTTATTGCTCCGAAAGAGATCGAAGGCGTGGCAACAGGCATACATGATTACATTGGATTTTTTGCCGTTACGGCTGGCATCGGCATTGATGAACACATTGAACAATTTGAAAAAGACCTAAATGACTACGATGCCATTATGCTTAAAGCCTTAGCCGATCGCTTTGCCGAAGCCTTTGCGGAAACCTTGCATGAGGTCGTCCGTACGAGCGATTGGGGTTATGCACCAGACGAAACCCTAAGCAATGAGGACCTCATTAAAGAGCGTTATCAAGGTATTCGTCCTGCCGCTGGCTATCCCGCCTGCCCTGACCACACCGAAAAAGGAACACTTTGGCAGCTGTTAAAACCAGACGAAGCCATTGGGCTAGAGATTACTGAAAGCTTTGCCATGACCCCCACTGCCGCGGTATCAGGAACGTATTTTGCACATCCTAAATCACGTTATTTTGGGGTTGGCTCCATTGGGCGCGATCAAGCTGAAGACTATGCCGAACGCAAAAATTGGAGTATTGAAGAAGCTGAAAAATGGCTCGCTCCTAACTTAGGCTACGACCCTGAAGATTTTGCCACTTAGGAACGTGCTCAAAATATTTAGGACATATAGAGTAGGGGGGGGGAAATTTGATTTTAAAATTTTCTCCCCCCCCTACTCCATAACAATAATTTAAACTATCAATTCTTATCATTTCCATTATAATACCTTTTTTTTCAATTCCTTAGCGCGCAACCTCTTCCTATTTGTAATGCAATAGATAGGTTACACTTCGGTACCACTTCGTCCATTTTAGAGAACCTTATTCATGACAACTCAACATATTCGCAATATCGCAATTATTGCCCACGTTGACCACGGTAAAACAACCTTGGTAGACCAACTTTTAAAGCAATCTGGAACACTGGATACGCATAGGGAGATGGGCGAAAGAATGATGGACTCTAACGATCTTGAAAAAGAGCGTGGTATCACCATCTTATCTAAAAATACCGCCGTTAAGTGGAACGGTTATCGTATCAACATCGTTGACACCCCAGGCCATGCCGATTTTGGTGGGGAAGTTGAGCGTATTTTATCGATGGTTGATTCCGTATTGTTATTGGTTGACTCCGTTGAAGGCCCAATGCCTCAAACTCGTTTTGTAACTGAAAAAGCACTGGCTCAAGGGTTAAAACCGATTGTAGTGATCAATAAAATTGACCGTCCAGGTGCGCGTCCTGACTGGGTACTGGATCAAACCTTTGATCTGTTTGATCGTTTAGGCGCAACCGATGAGCAAATGGACTTTGATGTCCTTTATGCATCCGGTCTTAATGGTTTCTCTGGTTACGATGAAACGGTTACCGAAGGCGATATGGAACCCATTTTTCAAACCATCGTTGATAAAGTCTCCCCTCCAGACGTTGATATGGGCGGGCCATTCCAATTGCAATGTATCTCTCTTGATTACGACACCTATAAAGGGGTCATCGGAACAGGACGTATTAAACGTGGTTCAGTTCAAGTAGGTATGCAAGTGAAAATTGTAGATAATCAAGGCAATACCCGCAATGGTAAAGTCGGCGAGTTGTTTGGTTATCACGGCCTTGAGCGTATTAACGTTGATGAAGCTCATGCAGGTGATATCGTTGCATTTTCTGGATTTGACCCACTTAATATTTCTGAAACTATTTGTGATCCTAACCACCCAGAGCCACTACCAGCACTCTCTATTGATGAGCCAACGGTTAGCATGACCTTCCAAGTCAACAACTCACCGTTTGTTGGTAAAGAGGGCAAGCTATTAACCTCACGTCAAATCCGTGAGCGTTTAGACAAAGAGCTATTAACCAACGTTGCCTTACGTGTAGAAGAGACTGAAGATGCCAACAAGTTCCGCGTTTCAGGTCGTGGTGAGCTTCACCTTTCTGTATTAATTGAAACCATGCGACGTGAAGGTTTTGAAATGGGGATCTCTCGTCCAGAAGTTATCTTCCGTGAAATTGATGGTGAAATGCAAGAGCCATATGAGAACCTAACCGTAGATATACCTGAAGAGTCTCAAGGTACCATCATGGAAAAACTGGGGGAGCGTAAAGCTGAAATGCAAGACATGGTGCCAGACGGACACGGTCGTGTACGTATTGACTTCATCATTCCATCACGTGGCTTAATCGGTTTCCGTACTGAGTTTATGACTGCAACCCAAGGAAATGGCTTAATTTTCTCTAGCTTCTCTCACTACGGTACTAAGTTTGCAGGTACTTTAGGCGACCGTACCAATGGTGTATTAATCTCAATCGGTCAAGGTAAAGCCTTAGCCTTTGGTCTATTTGGTCTTCAAGATCGTGGACGTTTATACATTGGACACGGTGATGAAGTCTATGAAGGAATGATTATCGGATTGCACAGCCGTCAAAATGATTTAACAGTTAACCCGTTAAAAGGTAAGCAACTAACCAATATGCGTGCATCAGGAACCGATGAAGCCTTAACATTAACACCGCCTATTCGCTTCTCTCTTGAACAAGCACTTGAGTTCATTGATGACGATGAGCTGGTTGAAGTTACGCCTGAAAGCATTCGTATTCGTAAAAAAATACTGACTGAAAACGGACGTAAGCAAGCTTCTCGTGGTAAAAAATAAGTAACCACTTCGCTTCGTTTAGAAAAAACCAGCTTCGGCTGGTTTTTTTATGCCTCTAATCTTTTTTCTAAAAGTGCTTTTCAGGTACACTGTATGTCAAAATGACTACGGAAAAATATAGCGTATGCCACTCTCCACCACTCTTTACCCTCCAATTAAGCCTTTTGTGCAACACAGTCTACAAGTAGATAATACTCATGTCTTGCATATAGAAGAGTGTGGCAACCCTCTTGGTCTTCCTGTGATATTTATTCATGGCGGACCGGGTTCAAGTTATAGCGCAATTCATCGACAATTTTTTGACCCTGATGCTTACCGAATTATTTTATTTGATCAACGTGGTTGTGGACAATCCAAACCCCACGCCTGCCTTACCAACAATACCACGGCACATCTTATTGAGGACATCGATAAAATTCGCCGCCACCTCAAGATCGATAAATGGTTACTGTTTGGAGGGTCTTGGGGGTCAACCCTCTCTTTACTTTATGCACAAACCTACCCTGAACGTGTCTTTGGACTTATTTTAAGAGGTATTTTTCTATGTCGAGCACAAGACATTCAATGGTTTTACCAATCTGGTGCCAATCGGTTTTTTCCAGACTATTGGGAAGATTTTATTGCCCCGATTCCCTCAGACAAACAAAATGATATCGTTGCAGCCTATTATGAACTCTTAACCAGTACCGATGAAATAGCTCGAATGCGTGCAGCAGAATCATGGTCTGTGTGGGAGGGAAGAACCTCACATTTACAAACCGACCCTTATACCGTCGACCAATTCAGCGATCCATATCACGCGCTTGCTTTAGCCCGCATTGAGAGCCATTATTTTAAACACCATGCCTTTATTGAACATGAACAAATTTTAAACAATGTCGCTGCCATCACCCAACTCCCGATTCAAATTATTCAAGGTCGTTACGATATGATCTGCCCTATTAATCAGGCTATGGAGCTGCACGCTAAATTACCTCATGCACAGCTCACTATTTGTAACCATGCAGGGCATTCCGCGATGGAACTTGAAATTTCACAAGCACTCATTAATGCAACCGATCAATTTGCAATACAGTTACAAAGTATATGATCTGCTTAATTCAACGTGTCAATCATGGACAAGTCACCGTTCACCAAAAAGTTATTGGAAAAATTGATAAAGGTCTGGTTGTTTTAGTCGGGTTTCAAGCTGAAGATTGTCTCGATAAAATAACTAAAATGAGCCATAAATTACTCCACTATCGTCTATTCTCCGACAACCAAGATAAAATGAATCTTAATGTTCAACAAGTACAAGGCGAGCTACTACTTATCCCCCAATTTACCTTAGCTGCCAATACAAAAAAAGGACTCCGACCCAGTTTTTCCAGCGCAGCGCCTCCAGAGTTAGCAACCTCACTGTTTAATCAATTTGTAACAGAAGTCCGAAAATACTACCCATCTATCCAAACAGGAGAGTTTGGTGCCGACATGCAGGTCTCATTAACCAATGATGGCCCAGTAACCTTTTGGCTTGAAGAATAAAGAAAGATTTATTTCCCCCCCTATTTAATCAAGCCTTAAATTTGATCTCAAAAATAGGTTAACAGTAAAGCAAATTAAACTTAATTTTAAATACAGATTGAATTTAATTCCTAAGCCTTTAAACTGGTGGTTTGCTAACCCTAAAAACCAAGCTTAAATCATGCAAGCCAACGCTAAAAAACAACCACTCATTCTCATAGTGATTCAAGACGACGCCACTCGTGTGACGGCCGTAAAAGAATTGAGTATGGCTGGGTTTCGCACGATTGAAACAGATGATCCTCGAACAGGGATCTCTCTCTTTATGGAGCACTATCCCAGCTTGGTGTTACTGGATACCCAAACCTCTGAACAGCATGATTCAGCGATTATCCAAGCCATTAAAACCTTTGATAAAAAATACCCTATTCCAATATTAGTCCTTACTGAATCAGAAAATATAAACACCATCGAAAATGCTTTTAAAGCTGGTGCAACCGACTTTACCATTCATTCAAATAAGTTAAAGCACCTCTCGCAACGCATTAAATACATTCTGCGAACCGCACAAACAGAACAACAGCTTCGACAAAAAAATATTCATTTAGAGCAAGTGCAAAAATTGGCTAAAATTGGCTACTGGGAGTGGGATGTCATACAAGACATCGTCTCAGGATCCAATATCACATTTGATTTATTAGGCATTCCAAAACAAAAAGAGCTCTCCTTTACACAGTTTATAAGTCATGTCCTTCCTAAAGATATCCCCTTAGTTCATCAAGCTATTTCAGATGCAAATCAAGGGCAAGCCTATATTGCGATTAGCTTTCGTGTGTTACAGCAAGATGGAAACACAACCCATATTGAGTGCTTAGGCAATGCTGCGTTTTCAGACACGGGACAGCTACTGTGTATTTCAGGCTCCATTCAAGACATTACACGTTTGCATAAAGATGAGTTGCTTATTGAGTACCAAAACCAATATGACACGCTTACAGACCTTCCGAACCGTGCCTATTTTGGAAAAATGCTTAAAGAATTTTTAACACACCGAAACAGTTCAACCCTCAGTGCTGTCATTATTTTTGACGTGGATCGCTTTAAGCAAATCAATCTTAATTTAGGCCAAGAGCAGGGGGATAATTTATTAAGAAACTTAGCCCAACGGGTTTCTCGTGTTATTCGAGAAGCGGACTTTGCTGCTCGATTAGGCAGTGATGAATTTGCAATCTTAATTAAAAATGTCCAAGATTTAAGTGAACTGAATTTATTAATGGGTCGTATTATGCATGACCTATCCAAACCTTTTCTGCTTAATCATCAAGAGATGTTTATCAGCTACAGCTCTGGAATTTCTGTTTTTCCCAATGATACAATCGATGCAGAATCCCTTTTAAACTACGCTAATATTGCTCGATCCATTGCAAAAATTCAGGGGGGGAATCAATTTATTTTTTACCACCCTGAAATGAATGCAAAGGCTCAAGGCCTACTCTCAATGGAAAATGATCTTCGTAGAGCCTTAACCAACCATCAAATTGAGGTATTTTATCAACCACAAGTTGATGCAAAAACATTAGCTCCAACGGGGGCAGAAGCGCTGGTTCGCTGGAATCATCCTGAATATGGAATTATCTCACCCACTGAATTCATTCCTTTGGCAGAAAGTACTGGGCTGATTATTGATATAGGCCGTTATGTTTTGCAGCATGCCATTTTTGAAGCCCAAAAATGGCATGATATGGGCTTCCATTCAATGCGAATCGGCATTAACCTTTCCAGCAGACAGTTCACACAGTCCAACCTAATGAAAGATGTACAAAATGTCTTAAGCCAGACCACGCTTCCACCTAAATTTATTGACTTAGAGCTAACCGAAAGCCTTGCCATGAATGATGCTGAGAATAGCCTTGATATTTTAAAGGGCTTAAAAGCCTTAGGGGTATCACTGGCCATTGATGATTTTGGAACGGGTTACTCTTCGCTTGCCTACTTGCATAGCTTTCCAATTGATACCATTAAAATCGACCAATCTTTTGTGCAAAACCTTAAAACAGAAGAGGGACGAACCATCACTCGAACCATTTTAGCCATGGCTGAAAGTTTAAAACTGGAAGTGATTGCCGAAGGCATTGAATCAGATGAACACGCTCAATTTTTTCATGACAAACATTGTGCTATTTTTCAAGGATTTAAATATGGCAAACCCATGCCAAGCAAAAAATTTATAAAATGGCTAACAACCCATTAAAACACAGTAGAATATCATCGTAAGGCTCGATTTAAGCGATCTTCAAAAATGGCCTAACCTTAAAAGGCACCTCTAATAATTAGTGATGCCCTAAATACAACGAGGAAGACAATGCTTTATAAAATTACAAACAAAGAAGCTTTTGCTGCAAAAATTCCGCATCATATTTTTAATTTAAATGTTATTTTAACCCACTTAGCCATGTCTAAAGTTGCACTAGAACTTGGTCATGGTAGTCCCCTTAACTTCATAATGATTCCCATCATATCCATTATGGTTATTAGCTATTTATACTTTAAAAGCCAACAAAAAGCGCAAGAAGACAGTTGGTTTGTTGCCGCACATTGGACGCTGGCTTGGCGTCGTGGTCGTATATTGATTATCTCTTATCTGGTCGCTATTACCATCTTTATCGTCGTCACATTAATCGGCTCGCTACTCGGTGGCGGCATGATGATGAATGATTTTTCGACTGATGGTAGCTCCACGCCCATACATGAAAAAATCACCATGTTTCTATCCGCTGTTATTGTGTTTTTCACCTTACTTGTGATGTTTTTACAAGAAGGAATTTCTGTTTATGATGCTGGAAAGGGAATTATTGACCCTTCAATCACCAAATATTTACCTCGCGATGAGCACTCAAATGAAGAATTGCCTGATAAAAAAGATGGACAAAGAACCACTTCTACAAACGAGACCCTATAAATCATTATGAATGCCCCACAAACTATAAAAAAAAGAAAACTTCCCATTTTTTGGCTTATTCTCATTTCCTCAGTCGTCATACTGACCTTGCTTATTGTTATTCAACCGGAACGAAAAGCTGTTAATCCAGAATTACTCCCTTGGAACTCATATTATGATGAGTCAGGGCAGCTGCATGCACTTGGCCTTACTCTTAACAAATCCTCTTTAAGAGATGCAATGGATTTATATGGCAAGGATGTGGAAGTTAAAATTTTTTCTGATGGTAATGAAGAAAATAAGTCCATTGAAGCCTACTTTCCTGTCATGTACATCGGATCAATTAAAGCTGCTCTTGCGCTTAAAATCGACTTAACACCAGAGGAACTAGAACAAGCCTATAATGAAGGGAAATCTATTTCGAGAACCCCTACAGGTAATCGTGAGATCAAACTCTATACCGCAACCATCGTAAAGTACTTTGACCACCCTCTTACCAGCATTACCCTGCTTCCAAGAAAACACTTAACAGAAGAAGCCATCCAAAAGCGATTTGGACAACCTGATTACACAGAAGTTCAGTCCGACAGCTTACCTCATTGGTTTTTTTATCAAAAAGGACTGGAAATTATCTTGGATAACGATGGACCTGAAGCACTTCAATACTCTACTCAAATTAAAAATAATATGACTGCGAATACACAGTAAAGTTCAAAATATCCCCCCTCTGCTTGAGCATTAAACCAATTATTGCTCTTATCCCGTCCTAGAGACAAAAAGCCACTCAAAAGAGTGGCTTTTAAACAATGTATACTTTTAAAACAAATAATCTAACGGGAAGAGGAGTTAGGCTCTTTTTCTTGGACTTCTTCTTGAGGCTTTTTCTGTACTTCTTTCTCTTTTCTAAGATCTTCTGGATATTCATCATCCATAAATATTCGGTTTGCTGCACCATCTAAATCGTCAAAATGACCTGTTTTTGCCATCCAGATAAAAATAACCACCACCAAAAAACCAAAGAAAAGCATCATTGGAATCAATCCATATATTACATCCATTGCTTTGCTCCTTTTCTGCGTTTATTAATCGCTTTTTGACTAAAAAAGCTCCGAATACGTGCGGCATTGCCAATAACAACCAAACTGCTTAATGGCATTGTAATGGCCGCAATCAGTGGTGTTAAAGTTCCCGCAACAGCTAAAGGAACCATAACAATATTATAAGCAAATGAACTAATTATATTTTGTTTAATCGTTTTTAATGTTCGAGTCGAAAGCTCCAGTGCCGTATCCACAGCCATTAACTCATTATTCATCAAGACAATATCCGCACTGTCCATCGAAACATCGGTACCAGAGCCCAATGCGATCCCCACATCCGCTCTTACTAAAGCAGGGGCATCATTCACGCCATCTCCAACCATAGCCACTTTTTGGCCTTGTGCTTGCAGTTTTTGAATTACTTTATTTTTATCTTCTGGCAACACTTCAGCAATCACCTCCATTCCTCCTAGCTGCCTAGCAACACAATCCGCAACCACTTGTAAATCACCACTTAATAAGGTGACTTGCTTGCCTTTCTCTTTTAATCGTTGAATGAGCTCTGCTGCTTCTGGACGAATTTCATCTTCTAAAAATAGAAGTCCAACCAGTCTCTTTTGTTTGGCTACCCAAATAACCGTTTGAGCAAGCTCTGCACGTTCTTGTGCAAGCATTTGCAATGACTCAGAAAGTTCAATACCTAATTCAGTTAACCACTTAGCTGTTCCAATTTGAAACTCAGCGCCTTCACAGCTACCACGCACCCCTTTACCAGGAAGTGCTTTAAACCCTTCAACGTCTTTAAGCCCTTTTATCGAGAGCCCAAAAGATTCTCGTACATTTTCAGCAATCGCACGCCCTAAACTGTGCTCAGATAGCTGTTCTATCGAAGCCACATCCAATAAAAGTGACTTTTCATTTTCTTCAGGAATAAGTTGGTAATCAACTAATTTCATCTTACCTTTGGTTAAAGTACCCGTTTTATCAAACACAAAATGTTGAATAGACTGTAACGTTTCAAGCACCGTACCATTTTTAACTAAAATCCCATTTTTCGCTGAAACACCTGTTGCAACGGCAACGGCCATAGGTGTAGCCAAGCCAAATGCACAAGGGCATGTAATAATTAAAACAGCCGTTGCCGTCATCACCGCAAACTCAAGGTCGGCATTAAAAAACCAAAAAATAAAACTACCCAATGCTAAGGATAGCGTGACACTGACGAACCATGGCATGATCTTATCAACCGAGCTTTGAATAGGTGCTTTAGAGCCTTGTGCCTCTTCAACCATATGTACAATATGACCTAACTGAGTATCTTGTAATGTTTTTTCAACGGAAACGGTTAACGTGCCATCTACATTTAAAGTTCCAGCTGAAACTCGGTCTCCCACTGTTTTTTCAATCTCAAGAGATTCTCCTGTCAGCATCGATTCATTGGCCATGCTTTCACCAGACAGGATTACTCCATCCACAGGAAATTGCTCTCCTGGTTTTACCAGTAGCTTATCACCCTTCATTAAACGCCTTACCGGAACAACGTGTTCTTCACCGTCCACTAATTGTCTGGCTACCTTAGGCTGCAAATCCATTAAGCGTCGGGTAGAATCTAAAGCTTTATTTTTAGAGATCGCTTCAAAATAACGACCTATCAATAATAAAAAGATAAAATCAATGAGTGTATTAAAGTAAACATAACCGTCGCCACTGGCATCTACCATTACCCATAAAGAGTAAAAATAAGTGGTCAAAAGGCCAAGTGCAATAGAGACATCCATGCCCACTGTTTTTGCTTTAATGGATGTCCAAGCGCCTTTAAAGAAGGGTAAACCTGAATATAAAAGGGTGGCTGTTGCAATGATCAGCTGCAACCAATAGAAATAGGTTTTAAACTCATGATCATCGCTCGCACCGGTATAGAGCGCCACCGAAAACCACGTGACATTCATCATTGCAAACCCTGCAAACCCTAAACGATACAGTAAGTCTCGGTTAGCTTTACGATACGCTTCCTCACTTGCTGAAGCATCGTAGGGGGTCGCATCATATCCAATGCTATTGAGTTTTTTAATGATACTGGAGAGTTTTAGTTGGCTATTGTCCCAACGAATTTTAATCCGCTTATTGGTAAAATTAACCATCGTCAATAAAATATTGTCTTCTTTTGCCATCGTATGTTCAATCAGCCATACACAGGCCGCACAATGAATAGCATCTGACATCAATGTAATCTCTCTACGATCAGATAAATCCGTTACGTATTGAGACTGCACTTCATCATAATCAAAAAAATCAATATCTTTATTAGGAGGAGGGGGGGGGGAAAGAAGCTCTCCCTCTGGAGTTCGTCGATAAAAACTTTCCATGCCTGCTTCATGAATAACCTCACATACTGAAGCGCAGCCATGGCAACAAAAAGAGTGCTCTTGTTCATTCACCTTTTTTAAAATTAAATCGCCTTCAGGAATAGCTTGCCCGCAATGAAAGCAAGAACCTTCTAAATTCATTCTGGGTCTTGAACCATAATTGAACGGCCTATGTTATAAACCAAGTCTCCTTGAGTGACTTCCATAATCAGATCCCACTTTCCTTTAGTATTTAAACTAAAGTTAGCTTCAAACTCTCCAATAACACCTGTCGAAGTAAGTACTTGCTCACCATCAAGCTTTCTATCTGATGGACGATAATAGTACAGTATCGCTGTATCCACGTTAAGAGCTTGACCCTCTTTATCTAATACCATTAATGTTATACGCTCTGACTTGCCTTCTTTTAAGCCCGGTAAACCAACTTGTAACTGCCAACCCATTTCATCCATACGCTTTTGAGCGGCAAGGGTTTGATCCATGTTTTTACCTTTCTCATAAAAATCATCAATAACAAGCCCGGGGTTTGTCACAATCGCCATACTTACCATGAAAAAATTCACGCAAACCACAACAATCAAAATAACAAACCAGCTAATCACAAATGGGTTTTTCCAAGCAACACTCCAGTTGCGTTTATCGATTGCTTTTGACATTTACATCTCCTAATGATGAGGCCGAATAACAAGCACTATAAGTAGCCTATCATTATAGTGTAATCTGTTTAATTTCTATACAAAGTTATTTATTTTTAAGGTATCTTAGGACCAATAAAATTACTATTATATGTTTCAAATACAATCGGATTATTTAGATCCATCACCTTAATAACAATGGGCGTATGGGCATCCTTTAAACTCTTTTTAGGAATCTGAACATACAGTGTAGTCGAACCTACATTACCAGGCTTGATATCTAAAATACCATTTACTTTAAAGGTCAAATCTGAAGGCCCTGTTGCCGAGACTTCTGCCTTCATTGGGTCATTGCCTTTATTTACCACCTTAATGGTCCATTTATTTTGTATAGTTCCATCACTCATTTGCACATAAAGCGGGGAGCGATCATGCAATGCCTTCACATCAATAGCTGCCATATTAAAAGCTCCCCAAATCAAAAGACCCAAAGCAGTAAACATAATACCTGCATAAACTAAAACCCGTGGACGCTTCCATAAAGGAGGAAGTTTTTCACCACCAAACTCAGCTAAAGAAGCATACCGAATCAAGCCCTTAGGCTTCTTAAGTTTCTCCATCACAGAGTCACACGCATCAATACACAATCCACATGTAATGCAACCAAACTGTTGACCATAACGAATATCAACGCCTGTTGGACATACCGCAACACATAAATTGCAATCAATGCAATCTCCTAATTTTGGAGCCTCTTCACCCTCTTTTACCCTTTTCAATCGCCCTCTTGGCTCGCCACGCTCAAGGTCATAAGTTGGTAATTCAGTTTGTGTATCAATCATCGCACCTTGAATACGCGCATACGGACAAAACCCAATGCATGTTTGCTCTCTTAAAATACCTGCAAAAAAGTACGTCAGAAAGCCAAGTCCAAGAATAATACCTGTTTCCATTAAACTCCATTCAAAATGAAACAGTCGATCCCAAAGATCAATCACATCAACAAAATAAGCAACAAATGTAAAGCCTGTCAAAAAACCAAGTAATAACCAAATAGAATGCTTTTTAAGCTTAATCATAAACTTATTAAAAGTCATGGGCGCACTTTCTAATTTAATACGCTTATTCGGCTGCCCTTCAATTTTTTCTTCTACCCACGTAAAAATATCCGCCCAAACAGTTTGAAAGCAAGCATAACCACACCATAAACGTCCACCAACTGTCGTCGATGCTGCTAACAACATCGAAAGAAACAGCAAGACCAACGTCAACATCCAAATATCTTGAGGTAAAATCGTTAAATTAAAAATATGAAACTGTCGGCTTTCTAAATCAAATAAAAGTGCCTGGTGACCACCCCAACGCAAATAAGGTCCAATAAAAAATATTAACCAAACCGAGGCAAGAGCCCATTTTAAACTGCGAAAAAAGCCAGAAATACGTTTTGCATGTACCGTTCCACCCGTATGAATCGGTAAAATTTCAACCCCGATATTTTCTAAATTTTTATTATGAAGATCCATTTGCTCTAGAACAGAACCTGTTGGACCAAAATCGTGAGTTACATTATCTTTAGAATTCGACATAATAAATCTTCTCTATAAAGGGGGGGATATTAGGCATTACTAATGTTTTTAGGGCATGTATAAAAATATTTATATATGTCCATAAAGCAAAATAGGCCTAACAATTCTGTTAGGCCTATTTTGCTTTATGGGCACGGAATTAAAT